>CBDUYA010000007.1:0-19833 GCA_965371335.1 uncultured bacterium
CAGGAGAGCGCCGGGGATCCCGATGCCCAGCGATATTACGCTCGAAAAGAACTTTCCGCAGAGCCCTGATGCGGAGCGCTCTATTCTGGGCGCCATCCTGGTCGAAAACCGGGCCATCAATCGCACGCAGGAGATCCTCAAAGAAGGCGATTTCTATCGCGAGCCGCACCGCAAGATCTTCCGGGTGATGTCCAAACTGTCGGAGAAGTCGGCCGCCATCGATCCGGTCACCGTCAAGGAGGCCCTGGCGCGGGTCGGCGATCTCGACGCCGTCGGGGGCCCCGCTTACATCGCGTCCCTGGTCGACGGAGTGCCGCACTCCTCGAACGTCGAGCACTATGTCCGCATCGTCAAAGAGAAGGCGATCCTGCGCAACCTGATCGAGGCCGGGGGCCAGATCATCTCCTCCGCCTATGACGGCGCGGTCGAGGTGGAGGAAGTGCTCGATCAGTCGGAACGCCTGATCTTCCAGATCGCGCAGGATCAGATGCGGGCCGGCTTCGTGCCGATGCGCACCATCGCCGATCAGAGCCTCAAGACGATCGAGCGGCTGGCGGAGCGACGCGAGCTGGTCACCGGCCTTCCGACCGGCTTCCCCAGCCTGAATGAGTACACCTCGGGGCTGCAGCCCTCCGATCTGGTCGTCGTCGCGGGGCGTCCCGGCATGGGAAAAACCTCCTTCGCGCTGAACATCGCCCAGCACGCCGGGCTGCGGGAAGGGAAGAAGGTCGGCATCTTCTCCCTCGAGATGTCGCGTGAACAGCTCTTCATCCGCCTGCTCACCGGGATGGCCCGCATCGACGCGCACCGCCTGCGGACCGGGAGACTGACCAAGGACGATTGGGCCCGCCTCACCGCCGCCTTCGGCGAGCTGGCCGGTATCGACGTCTTCATCGACGACACGGCCGGCACCAGCGTCCTGGAGATGCGGGCCAAGAGCCGTCGTCTGAAGCTCGAGCAGGGCCTCGACCTGATTATCGTCGACTATCTGCAACTGATGCGCGGCCGCGGCCGCGTCGAGAATCGCACCCAGGAGATTTCGGAGATCTCCCGCTCGCTGAAAGAGCTCGCCAAGGATCTGAACCTTCCGGTCATCGCCATTTCGCAGTTGTCGCGCGCCCCGGAGCAGCGCGGCGGGGATCGCAGACCACAACTGAGTGATCTGCGGGAGTCGGGAGCGATCGAGCAGGATGCCGACGTTGTGATGTTCGTCTTTCGCGAAGAGCTCTATAAGCAGACGGAAGAGAACCGAGGACGCGCGCAGCTGATCATCGCCAAACAGCGCAACGGCCCGGTCGGCACGATCGACCTGGCGTTCATCCGCGAATATACCAAGTTCGAAGAACTGGAGTGGCGGCAGGAGTGAACCGTCCAGGGCAGGAGCACCTGCGGCCGACGTGGGCCGAGGTGGATCTCGACGCCCTTACGGCAAACCTGGCCGCGATCCGCGCCCGGGTCGGCTCCGTCCCGCAGCTCGCCGTCGTCAAGGCCGACGCCTACGGCCACGGGGCGGTGCGCGTGGCGCAGTCCCTCGAACGACACGGCGTCGCCTGCCTTGGTGTCGCGCTCCCGGAGGAAGGGCTCGAAATCCGCCGTGCTGGAGTGCACTCACGCATCCTGCTTCTGGGCGGCTTCGCGCCGCCCCAGGCCGACCTGGTTCTGCGGCACGATCTCACCGCGGCCGTGTTCCGGGCCGATCAGCTGCAGGCTCTGTCCGGCGCCGCCGCACGGCGTGGCGTGCGCGCCGCGGTCCATCTCAAGATCGACACCGGCATGTCCCGCCTGGGGGTGACAGCCCGTGATGCGGCCGACTTCGCCTCCCGCATCCGGGCCACGCCGAACGTCGATCTGGCCGGGGTCTTCTCTCATCTCGCGGTCGCCGACATGCCGGACGATTCGTTTACCTCCCTTCAGTTGCGTGTTTTCCAGGAGTGCCTGCAGGCGCTCGCGGAGATCGGGCTCCGCCCCCGCACCATTCATCTGGCAAACAGCGCCGCAATCATGGATCATCCGCCCACGTGGTTGACCCTGGTTCGACCCGGCATCACCCTGTACGGCTACCCGCCCTCCGACCGCGTAACCACGCTGCCTTTGCGTCCGGTTCTGTCGCTGCGCAGCCGCATCATCTACTTGCGGGAGATCCCTCCGGGCACCTCGATCGGATATGGACGCACCCACGAAGCGAAAGAGCGAACCCGCATCGCCACCCTGGCGATCGGCTACGACGACGGGCTGCCATATCGCCTCGGCAACCGGGGCTACGTCCTGATTCGCGGGCGGCGGGCCCCGATCGTCGGACGGGTCAACATGGACCTCACCACCGTCGACGTGACCGGCATCCCGGACACCGAACTCGGCGACACGGCGGTCATCTGCGGGCGTTCGGACGGCGAGTCCCTGGGGGCCGACCGGCTCGCCATGTGGGCCGAGACACACATCTGGGACGTGCTGTGCCACATCGGCCCGCGGGTGCCCCGGGTTTACCTGGAGGGGGCCGAACGAACCGTCTCCTCCCGGTTCGCAGCCCCGGGGCCTCTGGCCTGAAGCGCCTCGTAACGCTATGATTGGGTGCTGCGCGTCGTGGACGCGTCGCCCCGGCGTGGCCGGCGGCGGATCGGGCTCATTCATAATGGTGTTCATAATCATGATCGAGGTGCTGCTGTGGGCTTCTTCATTCTGCGCGGTGTGGTTCTTCTTCTCACGCTTCTTCTGGTCTTTCAGTTCCGACCACCGAGTCTCGACCCGCTCGACCTGACGGGGCTATTGTTCGGCGCCGTCGCCGCATCGCTCATCTTCACGATGGAGCTTCTGCTTCGCCGGCGGGAGCTGAGCGTCATCCTGGGCAGCTGTATCGGCCTGATGCTTGGAGGAGCGGCGGCGGCGATCATCGGCGCGCTGCTCCCGCTCGAGAACATGAGCTGGCTGCCTGCCGCCGCCGGGCGCGGGTTTCTCTTTCTGCTGTTCGGCTACGCCGGGCTGGCGCTGGGCGCGGCGCGTGGAGAGGGGTTCACGCTGGGGAGCCTGCGCACCGCCTGGAACGACGGCGGTCAGCGCCACATGTTCAAGATTCTCGATACGAGCGTCATCATCGACGGCCGTATCGCCGATGTCTGCGAAACCGGATTTCTGGACGGCACCCTGGTGGTACCCCAGTTCATATTGCGCGAGCTGCAGTACGTCGCCGACTCGCAGGACTCGATGAGGCGCAACCGTGGTCGCAAGGGGCTCGAGATCCTGCAACGCATCAAGAAGGGGCCGGACGTCAAGGTGGTCATCTCGGAGGCCGACTTCCCCGATGTGCAGGACGTCGATATGAAGCTGATCGAGCTCGCCAAGCAGATGTCCGGGAAGATTGTCACCAACGATTTCAATCTCAACAAGGTCGCCGAACTGCGCGGGGTGCAGGTGCTCAACATCAATTTGCTGGCCAACTCGCTGAAACCGGTAGTGCTGCCCGGTGAACCGATGAAGGTCTTCATTCTGAAGGAAGGCAAGGAACAGAACCAGGGCGTCGGCTACCTCGATGACGGCACCATGGTGGTGGTCGATAATGCGAAACGTCATATCGGCCGCAACATCAATATCACCGTGACGTCGGTGCTGCAGACGACCGCGGGCAAGATGTTCTTCGGCAAGCTGGAGGGCACCGACGAGCCCGCCGTCATGGAGTCGCGAACGAGGAGGGCCGGAGGATGAGCCGGATTCGAACACTTGTCGTTCTGCTGTGTCTCAGCGCAGCCATCCTGCCGGCCTCCGCCGATCCGTCCGAGCAGCACACCTGTCTCATCCTGCCGTTCGAGAACGTCGCGGAGGATCCCTCCCTCGCCTGGCTTTCCACCGGTCTCGCCCTGTCGCTGGGCGAGTACCTGCAGGACGCCGGCGTCCGGGTGATCGACGACGAAGAGCGGGCCCTTACGCTGGAGGAACACGGCATCCCTGCGGGCGCCTCCCTGACGCTGGCCAGCGTCCTTCAGCTGGGGCGCGACGTGCGGGCCCGCGGCGGCGGCCCCCGTCCCGATCACACCCTGGTCGGGACCTTCAACATCGCCGACGGCGAGCTGACCCTGCGGGCGCGGTGGGTTCATCTGAAGCGCGAATATGCCGGCCCCTGGATCGAGCGCGGCGGGCGGCTCAGCGGTCTCCTCAAGATCCTCGCCCGCCTGGCCGGGGATCTGACAGACGAGATTGAGGTGGCGGCATCCGCCGGGCATGAGCGGCGCTCCGGATCCGACGCGTTCGGTGATCCACCCCTTCTCGCCTTCGAGAGCTATTGCCGCGGCATGGCCGAGACCGATACGAAGAAGCGCCTGAAGCTGCTCCGCCAGGCCGTCGGCGAATTCCCCGATTATCACCGTGCCGCTTATCAGGCGGCTGCCCTTCTGGCCAGGGGAGACCGATGGAACGATGCGGCCGACATGCTCGACAAGGCGGCGGTCGATCCTCATCCGTATCGCTATGGCTATCACATTTTGCAGGCGGCCATCGCCCTGCAGCGTCGCCGCCCGGCGGACGCTGTGGAGGCAGCGACACACGCCTTCGCCCTGGAGGAAACGGCCAGGGCGCAACTGCTCCTCGGTCGAGCCCATCTCGCGGGCGGCGATCACCAGGCGGCCCGGGCCGCGCTCGAGCGGGCCGCAGCCATTGATCCGGATGAGCCGGAGATTGACGATCTGCGGGCGGCGCTGTCCGCCGCTGCAGCCTCCGGAAACCCGACACCATGATGCCCTCCGATATGGAGATCGCGCGCCGGGCGAAGCTCGTCCCGATCGAGAGCCTCGCCGCGTCTCTCGGCCTGCAGCCCGAGGAGATCGAACCGTACGGCCGCTTTAAGGCGAAGATCTCCCTGCGGGCCATTGAGCGTCTCGGCGGGCGACCGGACGGACGATACGTCAGCGTCACCGGGATCAATCCTACGCCGCTCGGCGAGGGTAAGACGGTGGTCACCATCGGCCTGGCCCAGGCGCTCCGCCGCCTCGGACGGCGCGCCATGAGCACCCTGCGCCAGCCTTCGATGGGGCCGGTGTTCGGGATCAAGGGGGGCGCGACTGGCGGAGGCTATGCGCAGGTCGTTCCCATGGAGGAGATCAACCTCCACTTCACCGGGGATTTTCACGCCGTTGCCGCGGCCCACAACCTGCTGGCGGCCATGATCGACAACCACCTGCACCATGGCAATAATCTGAGCCTGGACCCGAATCGCATTCTCTGGCGCCGTAGCCTCGACCTCAATGACCGTGCCCTGCGCCGCGTCAGGGTCGGCCTCGGCGGCCGCACCAGCGGCGTGGAACGGGAGACGGGATTCGATATCACCGCCTCCTCGGAGGTCATGGCAATTCTATCTCTCACCGACGGGCCCCGCGATCTCAAGCAGAGGCTGGGCAACATCATGATCGGGCTGACCCGCGAGGGACGCGCCGTGCCGGCCCGGGCCGTGAAAGCGGAGGGGGCCATGGCGGCCCTCCTGCGGGACGCTCTCAAGCCGAACCTCGTGCAGGACCTCGAGAGCGGGGGCGTCCTGGTGCACTGCGGGCCGTTCGCCAACGTCGCGCATGGCAATAACTCGATCCTCGCCGATCGCCTGGCACTGAAGCTGGCCGACTTCGTGATCACCGAGAGCGGCTTCGGCTCGGAGTGCGGCGCCGAGAAGCTGTTCAACATCAAGTGCCGGGTTTCCGGGCTGCAGCCGGCCGCCGCGGTCATCGTCTGCTCGATCCGGGCGCTGAAGCTTCAGGGAGGCGCGAGCTTCGTGGCCCGCGACCCCTCGAGCTGGCAGCGCCCCGATCCCGCCGCCGTAGCCCGAGGATGCGCCAACCTGGCCAAGCACATCGAGAATGTCGGGCTGTTCGGCATCCCGGCCGTCGTCGCGCTCAACCGCTTTGATTCCGACACCGCTGAGGAAATCGACACGGTTCTGAAGGCGGCGCGCGCCGGCGGCGCCTGCGCGGCGGTCCCGGTCGAGGTCTGGGGTCGCGGCGGGGCGGGGGGAGAGGCGCTGGCCGAGGCGGTCATCAAAGCCGCAGAGCAGCCTTCCGCCTTCCACCCCCTCTACCCGCTCCATCTCGGACTGGAGGAGAAGATCGAGGTGATCGCGCGCCAGGTCTACGGCGCGGCCGGGGTTTCCTACACCGATCTGGCGCGCGAGCGGCTCGAGTTCTGCCGGCGCGAGGGACTGGCCGGACTGCCGATTTGTATGGCCAAGACACCCCTTTCGTTGTCACACGATCCGCATCTGAAAGGCCGGCCGGAAGGGTTCACCCTGCCGGTCACCAACGTCAGGGTGGCCGCCGGGGCCGGCTACGTCTATCCCCTCATCGGCAACATCCTGACGATGCCGGGTCTTCCCTCCCAGCCGGCGGCCTGCGGCATCGACCTGGACGACGACGGCGCAGTCCACGGGTTGTACTGACACCCTCGGCAGGCGCAGCCCACGGGCTCCGCCGACATCGTCACGGAAGGTACTTCACATCGCCTCGCGACGACTTCGAGCCGCGCCGTGGAGATCGTGAGGGCTGACCGCGACACTCGCGGCGACAGGAGGCGCGAGGCGAGTGTGAAGTGCCGCTTGCCGCATAGTCTGTAGAGACCGGGGGCGGCCCGTCTGCCGGAGTGCTCAGTGGCGCAGGCGGCGGGTGTAGAAGGCGACCAGGGTGGCGTCGTAGGCGCTGATCACCCAGGCCACCGCGGTGGCGAACAACGCCACCATCCCGCCCGTGATCACCTGACGCAGCAGGATCTGTTGCGGATCGAGATCGAGGACCACCCGATAGAAGGGTGACAGCATGTACAGCCCGAGCAGGTAGCCCTGCAGCACGAACACCGACAGGAAGACCATCCCCTTCCCGAGCTGTCCGTTGAGCATCTGGCCCCAGCCCGGCACCAGGATTGAGGCGAGACCGGAAACCAGCGGCTGATGCATCCCTTCGTAGCGCCCCCCATGGCCGCCGATTTCGGCGGTGCGGTAGGCTTGCGCCACGTTGAACATCATGAGAAAGAGAAGACAGATATCGATTGCGGCGACGTACAGGAACAGCTCCCATTCGCTGATGAAGAACAGGTCGGCGAAATTCCGCAGCCTGCCCCAGGTGGCGTACAGCATGTAGTGGAACGCCGCGACCTGCGCCTGGCAGAGAAAAAAGAAGGTCGCCAGCTTGGCATCTCCGTTGTAGAGCTGCCCCAGTCCCCAGATCCAGAGCGACAGGCTCGAGGCGATCGCCGGGCTCCTGCGGCGCCCGCTCCCCGTCGTCCGCACCGGGGCCACCACCGTGGGGGCTCTCCCCGGGGAGGTCTCGATCGCTTCCTCGAGTGGGTTGACCGGCTTCGGCCCCTTCCTCTTCTGGAGGCTGGACGGCTTGAGGATGTCGTCCTCGGTGATGACGAAGACTTCGCTGTTCTTCATCGCATCTCCCCTGCCCCTCCATGGGCTGAAGCCGATCGGTAGAACTGTCCGGCCCTCCGCCGTGCGGACCGGTCGTCCGTGCGTGAGCTAGCAAGGGGCATACCACGGCCGTCTCCAGCAAACGGCGCGCCGCGCAACAAATAAGCTGTTTGTTTAGTTGATCCTACAGTTTCCAGCTCGAGCAGTTCCCGAAGGAGGCCGGGCCGGGCCGATTACCTTTGGGTCACGGTCATTACGATTCGGTCACCCCGACCGCCGGTCAGTCCCAGGTGCGGCCGACGACCCGGGCGAGCGCCCGCAGGTCCCCGACCAGCGCCGCGCACTGCTCTGGCAGGATCGCCTGCGGCCCGTCCGACAGTGCTTTTTCCGGCTGGTGGTGAACCTCGACCATGACCCCGTCGGCGCCGACCGCGACGGCGGCGCGCGCCAGCGGCACGACCTTGTCGCGCTGGCCGGTGCCATGGCTCGGATCGACGAGAATCGGCAGATGGCTGAAGAGCTTGACCGCCGGGACGATCGCCAGGTCGAGGGTGTTCCGCGTATGATCGGCGAACGTTCGCACGCCTCGCTCGCAGAGGAAGACCCGGTAGTTTCCCTCCGAGACGATGTACTCGGCCGCCATCAGGAACTCCTCCAGGGTGGCCGACATGCCCCGCTTCAGGAAGATCGGCAGGGACGATTTTCCGGCCCGTTTCAGGAGGGCGAAATTCTGCATGTTGCGGGCCCCGATCTGCGCCGCGTCGGCATAATCCTCCACCATCGCCATCGACTCTTCGTCGACCGCCTCGGTGATGATCGGCAGGCCGGTTTCCCGGCGCACGCGCGCCAGAATCTCCAGCCCCTTAAGACCGAGCCCCTGGAACGAATAAGGGGAGGTGCGTGGCTTGAAAGCGCCGGCGCGGAAGAAATGGGCCCCGGCCGCAGCGACATGATGGGCGATGGTCATCGCCTGAGCCTCCGACTCGACCGCGCAGGGGCCGGCGATGAGGCGCACTGCGGGGCCGCCAATGGTCCGCCCCCCCACCTCGATGATCGAATCCTCCTGCTTGACCTCCCGGCTGACCAGCTTGAATGCCTTGGTGACCCGGATCGCCTGCTGGACTCCCGGCAAGACCTCGAATTCCGCCGCTTCGAGCGGGCCGCTGTTGCCGGTGATGCCGATCGCCATGCGATCGGCCCCGGGAATGGCGTGGGGCCGCAGCCCGAGGCCCTCGATGCGGTCGGACACCTGACGGATCTCGTCCTCCGTGGCCCCCTTTTTCATCACGATGAGCATCGGTCCCCTCGTCCCCGGGAGTGAAGTCCGATAATACGCCTGGCCGGACCTCCCTGCAAGCGGAAGTCTCTCTATTGGTTGACATAACGGGCTGCCCATCCATATACTACCCGCTTCGCAACCGACCCGATGGCGCCCGCCCCGGGCGGCGCCAGTGGAACTTGAGGTGAAGGCGCGTAGCTCAGGGGGAGAGCGCTACCTTGACACGGTAGAAGTCAGCGGTTCAAATCCGCTCGCGCCTACCACCCCGTGCCATCCCCGTTTGCCCCGAGCCGCCCCGCGCCGAGGGGCGATGGCGGGGCGTCCCAGGTGAATGACGGCAGGCCGATGAACGACATCAAGGTCACCCTACCGGATGGGAGCGTACGCGAGTTCCCGCGCGGCACGACGCTCGAGGCGATCGCCCGGGCGATCGACCCGGGCATCGGCAAGCGAGCCATCGCCGCCCTGGTCAACGGGACGCAGCGCGACATCTATCTCCCCCTCGAGCATGATGCCTCCGTCCGTTTCGTGATGCCGAACTCGCCCGAGGCCCGCCAGATCTACCGTCACACGACCTCGCATCTCCTGGCGCACGCCGTCAAGGAGCTCTTCCCTGAGGTCAAGATCGGGATCGGCCCCGCCACGGAGGAAGGGTTCTTCTACGACTTCGAGCGTGCCACGCCGTTCACCCCGGAGGACCTCCAGCACATCGAAGAGAAGATGCGCGAGCTGAAAGGCCGCGACCTGCCGATCCGGCGGATCGAGCAACCGAAGCCGGCGGCGCTCGCCTATTTCCGCGACCTGGGCGACAATCTCAAGGTCGAGCTGATCGACGAGAAGGGGGGGGAGGTCGTCTCCTGCTACAAACAGGACAGCTTCATGGACTTCTGCACCGGCCCCCATCTTCCCTCGACCGGGCGGATCGGGGCCTTCAAGCTGCTGTCGCTGGCCGGTGCCTACTGGAAAGGCTCGGAGAAGAACCAGCAACTGCAGCGGATCTACGGGACGGCGTTCGCCAGGGAGTCGGAGCTGAAGGCGCACCTTCAGATGCTGGAGGAAGCGAAGAAGCGGGACCATCGCAAGCTCGGCCCGGCCCTCGATCTGTTCAGCATCGAAGAGAGCGCCGGGCCCGGCCTGATCTTCTGGCACCCGAACGGCACCATCCTGCGGCAGGTTCTGGAGGATTTCTGGCGGGAGGAGCACCGGCGGGCCGGTTACCAGCAGGTCACCACACCGCACATCGCCCGCGACGATCTCTGGCGCCGCTCAGGCCATCTCGACTACTACCGAGACAATATGTACCGGTTCGAGATCGACGATTCGGGATACGTCATCAAGCCGATGAACTGCCCGGGGCATGCGCTCATCTACAAATCCCGGCTCCGCTCGTACCGCGAGCTGCCGATCCGGTTCGCCGAGCTCGGCACGGTCTACCGCTACGAGCGCTCCGGCGTCCTTCACGGTATGATGAGGGTGCGTGGATTCACTCAGGATGATGCCCACATCTTCTGCACCCCGGATCAGGTCTATGGGGAGATCGAGGGGGTGCTCGATCTCTGCCTGCATTTCCTCCGATCGTTCGGATACGAGCGCTACGAGGTCGACCTGTCGGTCTGGGATCCGGCCCAGCCGGAGAACTATGCCGGCGATGCGAAGGGCTGGGAAATGGGCGAGGAAGCCCTGGGGCGAGCCCTGCGGGCCCGGTCACTCGAGTACAGGCGGTGCGAGGGCGAGGCGGCGTTCTACGGCCCGAAAATCGACATCAAGATGTTCGACGCCATCGGGCGGGCGTGGCAGGGGCCGACCGTGCAGTTCGATTTCAACCTGCCGCAGCGGCTCGATATCCGCTACGTCGCACCCGACTCGCTCCAGAAGCCGGTCATCATGATCCACCGCGCCATTTACGGATCGCTGGAGCGGTTCGTCGGCGGGCTGGTCGAGCATTTCGCCGGCGCTTTCCCGCTCTGGCTGGCGCCGGTGCAGGCGATCGTCCTGCCGATCACCGATCGCAGCCTCGAGTACTCGCGCACCGTCCGGGACGAGCTGCGCGGGGCCGGCCTGCGGGTCGACTGCGACGGGAGGAACGAGAAGATCGGGGCTAAGATTCGTGACGCGCAGTTGAAGAAGATCCCGTTTATGCTGGTCGCCGGAGACCGCGAAGTGCAGGCACGGACGGTGGCGGTGCGCAGCCGCCGCGAAGGCGATCTCGGGCCGATGCTGGTGGACGGGATCCGCGAGCGTATGCTGACCATGCAGTCGAACCGGGAGCCGGGGCCGTGAGCCGGGGCGGCCGAGGCTTCCTCCTCGTCAAGACCCGAGCAGGGAACAGGAAGGAGAAATCATCGAGAGGAAACTGAGAGTCAACGAGAGGATCCGGGTGCGGGAAGTCAGGGTCATCGGTTCCGACGGCGCCCAGCTTGGCATCATGCCGCCGGACCAGGCGCTTCGTCATGCACGCGAGGCGAGTCTCGACCTGGTTGAGGTTTCCCCGGAAGCGAGTCCTCCGGTCTGTCGCATTCTCGACTACGGCAAGTACCGTTATCAGCTCAACAAGAAAGCTCAGGAGTCGCGCAAGAAGCAGCGGGTGATCCAGGTCAAAGAGGTGAAGTTCCGCCCCAAGACCGACGAGCACGATTACGAGTTCAAGCGCAATAACATCACCCGGTTCCTGAGCAAGGGCAAGAAGGTCAAGGCAACCGTGATCTTCCGGGGACGCGAAAATGTGCACCGGGATATCGGGTACCGGATTCTCGCCAGGATCCGGAAGGAAGTCGGCGAGTACGGGGTCGTCGAGTCGGAGCCGCGACACGAAGGCCCGTTTCTCTATCTGATTCTGGCGCCAAAAAAATGGAGCGGGCCCGCGGCACCGGCCACGGCACCGCGACGATAGACAGGGAGCGGATATGCCCAAGATGAAGACCAAGAAAGGGGCCGCCAAGCGTTTCCGCCTGACGGCCTCGGGCAAGGTGAAGAGAAGCCGCGCGTTCAAGCGCCACATTCTCACCACCAAGTCAACCAAGCGTAAGCGGCACCTCGATATGGAGTCGCTCGTCCACCCGACCGATATGGGGCGCATCCGTGCCATGCTCCCTTACGGGCGCCCCTAGGAGGCAGCCGTGCCGAGAGTCAAACGAGGGACCAAGAGACGGAACAGGCGCAAGAAGATCCTGAGGCGTGCCAAGGGTTATTACATCGGCAAGAGCACGCTCTATCGCCAGGCGATGATGGCGGTGGACCGCTCGCTCAGCTTCGCCTATCGCGACCGGCGCGCCAGGAAGCGTCAGTTCCGCAGCCTGTGGACCATCCGCATCAACGCCGCCGCACACCAGAACGAGATGTCCTACAGCCGCTTCATATGCGGCCTGAAGAAGGCGGGCGTGACGCTGGATCGCAAGATTCTGGCGGACTTGGCGATCACCGATCCGGCCGGCTTCACGGCTCTGGCCCGGACGGCGCAGTCGGCCCTCGGAAGCGCCTGATCCTCCCGGGTTGCCTTTCCTCCCCCATCAGGAGGGCGGGTGAGCCGGCCAAACGGGAGATCCGGCGTGCAGAGCCGCGCAGATGCGATTCGACAGCAGTTCGACGAGGACCTCGCAGCCGCCCCCGCCGGTGCGGCGCTGGAGAAGGTTCGCCTGCGCTACCTCGGCCGCAAATCGGGCCTCCTCACCTCCCTGCTCCGGGATCTGAAACAGGTCGCGCCGTCGGCGCGGGCCGCCGCCGGCAAGGCGGTCAACGATCTCAAGCGGCACATCGATGAGCGGTTGGCGCAGGCCGCCGGCCGCGAGCGGCCGTCGCCGGGCAAGCTGTCCCCCGATCTCGACCTGTCGCTCCCCGGCCGGGTTCAGCGACCGGGCAATCCCCACCCGATCACGCAGGTGCGCGAGCGGGTCGAGGAGATCTTCCTCGAAATGGGCTACTCCCTCGAGTCGGGGCCGGAGGCCGAAACCGACTATTACAATTTCGAGGCGCTCAATATCCCGCCGCACCACCCGGCCCGTGACATGCAGGACACTTTTTACGTTGAAGGCGGCTTCCTGCTGCGCACGCACACGTCGCCGGTGCAGATCCGCACCATGAAGAAGCGCCGCCCCCCGATCAAGATGGCGGCGGTCGGCCGGACCTTCCGCCGCGATGCGGTCGACATGACTCATTCTCCCGTCTTTCACCAGGTCGAGGGTCTGGTGGTCGGCGAGGGGATCACCTTCGCCCACCTGAAGGGCACGCTCGAGCATTTCTGCCGGCGGGTGTTCGACCGTGACCTCCGCATCCGGTTGCGCCCCTCGTATTTTCCCTTCGTCGAGCCCGGCGCGGAATACGACATGTCCTGCATCTTCTGCGGCGGAGAGGGCTGCCGCCCCTGCAAGCGGAGTGGCTGGATCGAGCTGGGAGGGGCGGGCATGGTCCACCCTGCGGTCTTCGAAGGCGTCGGCTACGATCCGGAACGGTACACCGGCTTCGCCTTCGGACTCGGGATCGAGCGGATCGCCATGCTCCGTCATGATATCAACGACATTCGCCTGTTTTTCGAGAACGACCAGCGTTTCCTGGCACAGTTCCCCGCCTGATGCGGGCGCTCCTGGATTGCCGATGAAGTTCAGTCATGCGTGGCTGGCGCAGTATGTCACCCTGTGGGAATCGCCCGACAAGGTCGGCGACCGGCTGACCCTGGCCGGCATTCCCCTTGATGGGGTGGAGGAGGCGCTCACCCGGGACACCGGGGCGATCTACGATTTCGACATTCTCGCCAACCGTCCCGACTGCATGAACCATGTCGGGCTGGCCCGCGAATACGCCGCGTTGATCGGCGAGCCGCTCCGACTCCCCGAAGCGAACCTGCCGGCCGGCGGCCCGGGGACGGAGGAGCACGCAACCATCCGCATCGAGGATCCCGATCTCTGCCGACGCTACAGCGCCCGTTGCATTCTGGGCGTGAAGGTCGGTGCTTCGCCTGACTGGCTGCGGGAGCGGCTCGAATCGATCGGGCAACGCTCGATCAACAACATCGTCGATGCGACCAACTTCGTGCTGTGGGAGCTGGGGCACCCCCTTCACCCCTTCGACCTGGAGCGGCTCGCCGGGCACACCATCGTCGTGCGCCGGGCACGCGCCGGGGAATCGCTGACCACGCTGGACGGAGAAGTGCATCGGCTCACGGCCGAGATGCTGATTATCGCGGACAGTTGCCAGCCGGTCGCCCTGGCCGGAATCATGGGAGGCGCAGCGTCCGAGATCCGCGACGCCACGCGCAACATCCTGCTCGAGAGCGCCTGGTTCGATCCGATCACCACGCGCCGCACCGCCCGCGCCCTGGGCCTGAGGACCGACGCATCCCATCGCTTCGAGCGGGGCGCCGATCCCGAAGCGACCATGATCGCCCTCGATCGCGCCGCGTCTCTGATCGCGGAGCTCGCCGGCGGATCGGTGACCGATCCCCCGCTCGACGTCCGTCTCCGTCCGTGGTCGCCGCGCACCATATCGTTCCGCCCGGCGCGGGCCCGTACGCTCCTCGGCTATCCGCTGCCGCTTGGTGAGATGCACGAAACGCTCAAGCGTCTCGCCTTCGGCGTCTCCGCCCCCTCACCCGAGCGGTGGGAGGTGGAGGTCCCGTCGTTCCGGCAGGACGTGCAGCGGGAGGTGGATTTGATCGAGGAGGTGGCCCGCCACCGCGGCTACGATGCAATCCCGTCCGCTCTGCCGCTTCTTCCCGATGCGGGGAGCGGGCGGCAGGACCTCGATCGGGCGATCCGCACGTCGCGACATGCGCTGCTTGCGGCCGGCCTGTTCGAGGCACTGAACATGTCGATGGTCGATCGCGAGGACGGCACGGTGTTCGCACCCGGACTCTCCGCGCCGCTGGCGCTCGAGAACCCCCTGCAGTCGCAGGCCGGGTTCCTGCGCACCAGCCTGCTGCCCGGCCTGCTGCGCAACGTGGCCCACAATCTGAATCACGGCCTGCCCAGTTGCCGGCTGTTCGAGATCGGCACCACCTTCCACCCTGGCGGCAAGGCTCCCGAAGAGAAGGTGCGGGCCGCGTTCGTGTTCGCAGGACGGGGATTGCCGATCCACTGGAGCCTCCCCCGCCGCGAGGTCGACCTGCACGATGCCCGTGGCGCCGCCGAAATCGTCGCCGAGCTGCTGGGAATCTCCCCCCTGACCTTCACTTCGGATAGAATCCCCTATCTGGAGCCCGGCAGCGCCCTGCAGTTGAGCGCCTCCGGCGTCCGGATCGGGGTGGTCGGGGCCATCGCGCACGCCATCCTGCAGCGCTTCGAGATCGCTCGACCGGTATTCGGCGGGGAACTCGACCTCGCGGAAGTCAGGCGTCTTCCCTCCGGTGATCGGCGCTATCGCCCGCTCCCCCGGTTTCCGGCGGTGCGGCGCGATCTGGCGCTGGTGGTCGGGAGCGGGGTGACGTTCGAGGCGATCGAACAGGTGGTCCGGGGATCCGGCAGCGTGCCGATCACGGACATCCAGGTGTTCGATCGCTACCGGGGCCGCGGTATCCCGAAAGGATGCGTGAGCGTGGCGATTCAAATTGTATTCCAGCACTCCGACAGGACTCTTTCCGCCAACGAGGTCCAGGCCGCGCAGGACGCGATCGTGGCCAGCCTCGAACGAACCCTGGAGGCCAGATTACGCGGGGCCGAACAGAGATAGACAACGGCGCGGCACCTGACGTGTGGAGGGATTGATGGAACGGAAGAGGGTTGTGATCGACCTGGAACAGATCGATCTTCTGGAGCAGCGGGTGGTGAAGGCGACCGAGCTGATCCGCTCGCTCCGGAAGGAGCGTGACGCGGTCCAGGCAAAGCTGAGCCAGACGCAGCAGGCGCTCGAACAGATGCAGAGCGAGGCGAGCCGGCGGGACGGGCAGCACCAGGAGGTGACCGAGATGGCGGACCAGATCGACATGCTGCAGGAAGAGCGCCAGGCGATCCGGGGTCGCGTCACGCGCATGCTGGAAACCATGGCCGGCCTCGATGAGGGCACAGCGCAGGCGCACGGAGATCATTAACGGCGACGCACGCCGATCGGAGCGAGCCGATGGACCAAGAGCAGAACCACCTCATACAGGTGGAAATCTACGGACAGTCCTATAACCTCCGTGGCGAAGGCGAGGTCGACGACATCCAGGACCTTGCTGCTTACGTCGACCGTCGCATGCGCGAGGTCGCCGATGCGACGGCAACCGTCGATTCATTGAAGGTGGCGATCCTGGCCGCCCTGAACATCGCGGATGATTCGCGACGCAGCCGCACCATCGATCCGAGCATTGTGCCGGGCGGCGCGGATCGTGTCACGCGCATGATCGACACGCTCGATCGTTGTTTCGGAGAGGCCTGAACGACGGGGAGTTCGCAGGGGCTTGACGCCCCTGCGGGGGCGACGTACCATGGGGAGGAATCGACAGTCCCCTGCGCGGTGCGTGTTGGACGGGCATTTTGAGCCAACACTATTTGGACGGGGGCCCGGAGTCCGGCCGCGGTGAGCCTCCCCTTCGCGGGGAGACCTGAAGCGGAGGTAGGGTTCCCACGCTGGTGCGCCAGGTTCAAATAGACCCCCTCCTCACGGCCAAGCGGGGGTTCATTTTATACCCCCGCCCTGTCGTTCAGGCGGGGGGAGGGTTGCGTAGCCCACCGGTATCGCCCCACCTCCGCAGCGTTTCATCAGGTGTTTCGCCGGTCACCGGAGACGCTTCATGCTGCAGGCCATTCTCATCGTATTGATTGCGGCCGCCACCACCGCGGCCATCATCATGGTCCGCCGGATGTCGCGCCGGCTCCTCGCCGCTGCCCGCTGGCGGGCCGGCGAGATCGAGCGCGACGCCGAGAACCAGGCACGCATTCGCCTGCAGGAAGTCGAACTCGAGGCCGAAGAGCGCAAGGCGGCGGCGGAAACGCAGTTCGAAACCCAGACCCATAAGAAACGCCAGGATCTGCAGCAGCTCGAAGGCCGCCTTCGCGAGCAGGAACGGAACCTGCAGCGTCGTCTTCAACTGCTCAGCCAGAAGGAGCAGGAGATCAAGAAGCGGGACGCGGCTTTGCAGGGGCGGGAGAGCTCATTGACCCGCACGGAGGAAGAGGCCCGGAGCCTCCTGCAGGCGCGCCGCCGGAGCCTGGAGAAGACCGCCGCCATTACCGCGGTGCAGGCCCGTCGCGAGCTGGTGAGCGAAATGGAGGGCGAGGCGCGCCAGGAAGCGGCGCAGATGGTGCGCCGTCTCGAGGACGAAGCCCGCGAGGAAGCGGCGGGGCGTGCCCGTCGCCTGGTCGCTGAAGCGATCCAGAAGCTTCCGACCGGTGAGATCTGCGACAACGTGGTGAGCGTCGTCAGCCTGCCGAACGACGACATGAAGGGGCGGATCATCGGACGCGAGGGACGCAACATACGCACCATCGAGATGGCCACCGGGGTCGATCTGATCGTCGACGAGACCCCCCAGGCGATCGTTCTGTCGAGCTTCGACCCGCTGCGTCGCGCCATCGCGGTCACCGCGCTTGAACGCCTGATCGAGGACGGCCGGATTCACCCCGCCCGCATTGAGGAGGTGGTCAAGAGAGCCCGGCAGGAAACCGAGGAGGGCCTCGAGACCCTCGGGGAGGCGGCCGCCTTCGATCTCGGCATCACCGGACTTCCTTCCCGACTGACCCGCATGCTCGGCAAGCTCAAGTATCGCGTCGTGTGCGGTTACAACCTTCTCGATCACTCGAAGGCGGTCGGCCGACTGGCGCAGAAGATGGCCAATCAGCTCAGCGCCCGGGGCGAAATCGCATTACGGGCCGGCCTCCTGCACGAACTCGGGCAGGTCGACGAGGGGGAGCGCCAGGCGGCCCATCCTTTTCTCGTCAGCGCCGACCTGGCGATGAAGTTCGGCGAATCGGCCCCCGTCGTCGAGGCGATCCGGTCCCTGCACCACGGCGCCCCGGAGACCAGCGTCGAGGCGATTCTCCTGAAGGTCGCGGAGCGGGCGATCGTGGCACGACCAGGCGAGCGCGACGATAACCTCGATATTTTCATCGAGCGGATGCAGGATCTCGAGAACATTGCATCCTCGTTCAGCGGAGTTCACCGCGCTTACGCGATGCGCGCGGGCAAGGAAATCCGGGTGATCGCCGAAACCGCGATGGCCGACGATCACGAGATCGTCTGGCTCTCCAAGGACATCACCCGGCGGATCGAGAACGAGGTCGTCTATCCGGGCACGATCCGCGTCAGCGTCATCCGCGAGACGCGCGCAGTCGACTATGCCACCTGAGATCGGAGCTCGATGCGTATCCTGATTATTGGCGACGTCAACGGCCGTGCCGGCCGCCAGATGGTCCAATC
This sequence comes from uncultured bacterium, assembly GCA_965371335.1. Taxonomy (GTDB): domain Bacteria; phylum Acidobacteriota; class Polarisedimenticolia; order Gp22-AA2; family Gp22-AA2; genus CBDUYA01. The sequence continues at coordinate 17,979 of CBDUYA010000007.1, forward strand.
CGAGGTGCCGCGTCTGATCGCCGGGAGGGCGATCGATTTTTCCATCGCCAACGTCGAGAATGCCGCCGACGGCTTCGGCGTCACTCCCGACCTGGCCGATCAACTGCTGCAAAGCGGCCTCGATTGCCTGACCTCGGGAAACCACATCTGGGACAAGCGCGAGATCATCGATTACCTGGGCGCGCAACCCCGGCTGCTGCGCCCGGCCAACTATCCCGACGGGGCTCCCGGCGACGGCGTCTATCTCGGCTCTTCCCCGGCAGGCGTTCCGATCGCGGTCATCAATGTCATGGGGCGCGTCTTCATGCCTCCCTGCGACGATCCCTTCCGGAGCATCGACCGGGCGCTCGAGCGGATCGACGGACGGGCCCGCATCGTCATCGTCGACATGCACGCTGAGGCCACCTCCGAGAAGATGGCGATTGGATGGCATCTCGATGGGCGGGTCTCCGCCGTGGTCGGCACCCACACGCACGTGCAGACCGCGGACGAGACCATCCTTCCGGGGGGCACGGCGTACATCACCGATCTCGGCATGACCGGTCCGTATGATTCCGTCATCGGCATCGACAAGGAACTCGTTCTGAAGAAGTTCCGCACCGGTCTTCCGGTCCGCTATGCGTCCGCCAGGAGGGATCCGCGGCTGTGCGGAGTGATACTGGACGTCGACCCGTCCAGCGGACGGGCGACCGCGATCGAACGGCTGCAGTTGCGCAATGGCTTCTCATCGCCGGCGCGGCCGCCCCATGAAAAGCCTTTTTGAGGCGGATGGCGGCCGGGGGGGCGCGCCCCGTCACGATCGCCCCGTCCTGACCGTCAGCGAACTCAATGCCACGGTCCGCTCCCTGCTCGAGGAAGCGCTTCCCGAAGTCTGGGTGGAGGGGGAGATCAGCAACCTGCGGCGCTATCCGTCGGGGCACACCTATTTCACCCTCAAAGACGAAGCGGCTCAGGTCGCCGCGGTGCTCTTCCGCGGCCATTCCCTCGGGTTGAGGTTTCGTCCCGAGGACGGACACAAGGTGCTCGCCCGGGGCCGTGTCGGGCTTTACGAACCGCGCGGTTCGTATCAGATCATCGTCGACAGGCTGGAGCCGGCCGGCCTCGGCGGTCTTCAGATGGCTCTCGAGCAGCTGAAGACCCGTCTGCAGCGGGAAGGGCTGTTCGATGCCGGCCGCAAGCGGCCTCTGCCGGCCCTCCCCCGCCGCATCGGCGTGGTCACCTCGCCCCGGGGAGCGGCAATCCGCGACTTTCTACGCGTCCTCGAGCGCCGGTTCACGAATCTCACCGTGATCGTCGCACCCGCCCGCGTGCAGGGAGAGGAGGCGGCAGCCGAGGTCGTTGCGGCGATCCGCGATCTGAATCGCCTCGGCCGGATCGATGTGATCGTGGTGACCCGTGGCGGCGGTTCTCTCGAAGATCTCTGGACCTTCAACGAAGAGCCGGTGGCGCGCGCCATCGCCGCTTCGACCGTGCCCGTGATTTCGGCCGTCGGTCACGAGATCGACGTCACCATCGCCGATCTGGTCGCCGATCTCCGCGCACCGACCCCATCCGCGGCGGCCGAGATGGTGATTCGCTCGAAGCAGGAACTGGTCGAGCGTCTCGGCTCACTCCGCGCGCGTCTGGCCACCGGCATCCGCCTCCGCATAGCGGATGCGACGACCCGGCTCGAAGTCGCCGCCGCGCCTCGCGCGCTTGGCTCGGTGAGCGCCCGATTGCGCGATCTCATGCTGCGGATCGATGATCTGACCGCGCGCCTGGAAGGGCGGCTGAACCGGGATCTGGTGCAGATGCGGCACCGGCTGGAGATCCTCATTCACCGCATCAATCCGCAGCGGCTCGCGGAGCGCCTTGC
>CBDUYA010000008.1:0-19049 GCA_965371335.1 uncultured bacterium
GGTGGGAAGTGAGTGGCGATTCGCCCAAGATGAACGCGCTCTTGGCGCATTTCTGGCGCGTGGGATCCTGAAGTTCTTGTCTGCCGCCCCATCCCGGAATCAGACACGCGAACCATCCTTAGAGTATTCACCAGCGAGCCGGATTTGGTGGAGAGGCAAATCGTCATCGACCATCGGAACACCGAGAATCGGTGTCCACGTGGGTGTCCAGTGTACTCGGAGAACAAAGCATTCCCCGGAGTACTTGGAGTAAAGACGGCGGCAGATGCTGATGTTACTGACCTGCCGCCTTTTCCTCTGTGCTCTCAAGTCCAAGCACCGACCGCGCCGGACGAGGCGGGTTCGATTCAACGGGTTCGATTCAATTAGAATTCGCCATCCCACAACGATCTCTGTCTCAATGGAGAATGCGAATCATGGGAATCCTGTGCGAACAACTCCAGCGCTCTGCATCAGCTGTGATGACCCGCCCCCTGGGCAGGCTCCGATCTCGTCTCCAAAATGTCTCCACGGCTGGGGTCGACTCCAGGGGACTCGATCGACGGTAGGAAGCGGCGCGGAATCAGTGCCTTGCGACGGAAGCCGTGCGCCATCAGCCGGTTAGTTGATCGGCCTGGATCGGGTTCGACTCCCGCCGCCTGCACCAGCTCAAGTGATTGTTCGTTGGCGGGGGCCAATTCGTTGGGGTTCGCCTCACTCCAACAGCATGTCTGGCTCAGCCAGTCGATAGCTCGTGCTTCGGCCCCGGCCATGGTTTTGCACGATGATGCCCCGTTCGAGCAGTTCGCGGATGTCGCGCAGCGCCGTATCCTGTGAACACTTGGCGAGCTTGGCGTACCTGGAGGTGGTCAGATGGCCCTCGAATCGATCCAGCATCCGATTGATCACTTCGCGCTGCCGATCGTTGACCGGGCGGCAGTTGATTCGCTGCCAGAGATTCGCCTTGTGCAGCACGGCGGCCAGCGTCTTTTCGGCGCCTCCGATCGCCCGGTCGAGGCAGCCAAGAAACCACGCCAGCCACCGCGTGATATCGAGGTCGCCGCGCTGCGTCGCTTCCAATTGAAGGTAGTACTCCTTACGTTCCGTCTCGAGTTGGGTGGACATGCTGTAGAAGCGCTCCCTGGTGCCATCGGCCTGCGAAAGCGCCATGTCGCCGATCGCCCGGGCGATGCGGCCATTGCCGTCTTCGAAGGGGTGGATGGTGACGAACCAGAAGTGCGCGATACCTGCCCGGAGAACGGGGTCGATCGCTGGAGGCGAGTTGGACCACGCAAGGAACCTCGCCATCTCAGACTCAAGGCGCTCGGCTCCAGGTGCCTCGAAGTGCACCTTCTCGCGACCGACAGGACCTGAGACCACCTGCATTGGGCCAACCTCCTGGGGACGCCATGCCCCGACGGTGATTCGCCTCGTACCGCTTCTCGCGGTTGGGAACAGGGATGCGTGCCAACCGAAGAGGCGATCATCGGTGAGCGGCGTCTCGAAGTTCTGAGTGGCATCGAGCATCATCTCGACGACTCCCTCGACCTTTTGCCCTGGCTCGGGAAGACCGGCAACATCGAGTCCCATCCGCCGGGCGATGGACGAACGAACCTCTGCGGGATTCAGGGTCTCCTCTTCAATCGCTGAGGATTTCACCACTTCACTCGTCCACACCGAGAGGTTTGCCTCTGCACGGAGGTCGAAACCGAGGGCTTGCATCTTCCCGAGATGCTTCCCCTGCTTGTGGCGCACCGCGGCAAGGGGCGCAGCGAGAACATCGCTATCCCATAAGAACTGTGGCCAACCGGGCTTCTCATGAAGGAATGCCATTTACGCCGCACCTCGTGCGGTGATTATAGCGGGGATTCTCCGCAGATGCAAGAAATCACCGCATCTTGTGCGGCGAATCACCGGCCCAATCACCGCACGGGCCGATTTGCGGGGCGAGGGGGACCCCGGCCGAGGTTCCCGCCAGGGGTTGCTCCCTTCAGGAAGCCGTGGCAAGATCCTCGGCTCAGCATCCGGAGTGATCTTGCCTGAGCCTGCCGATCCACAGCAGATCCTGGAATCCGTTTTCGGCTATCGTGAGTTCCGCCCGGGGCAGCGTCACATCATCGACGCGGTCCTAGCAGGACGGGACTGCATCGGCGTGATGCCGACCGGCGCGGGGAAATCGCTTACCTTTCAGATTCCGGCCCGCCTCCTGCCGGGGGCGGTGCTGGTTATCTCACCGCTGATCTCCCTCATGAAGGACCAGGTGGACGAGCTCACGCGGCTCGGCTACCGCGCCGCGGTGATCAACTCCACCCTCGAGTTCGCGCAGCGCCGGGAGCGGCTGGCGCAGCTCCGCCGGGGGGAGCTGGAGCTGGTCTACGTCGCTCCCGAAGGGATCGACGGCCCGCTGCGATCCCTCATCGCCGGCTCCCCGGTGAGCCTGGTGGTGGTGGACGAAGCCCACTGCATCAGCCACTGGGGGCATGATTTCCGGCCGGCCTACCGGAAGCTCATGGGGCTCAAGCAGGAGCTGGGAGACATCCCAGTTCTGGCCCTCACCGCCACCGCGACGAGGCGTGTCGTGGGCGACATCATCCGGCAGTTGGGGATGCGCAAACCGGACGGATTCAAGGGATCCTTCTTCCGCCCCAACCTGCTCATCACCGCGCAGAAGAAGGGGACCGGGCGCAACACCCGCAGCGACATCCTCGGAATCGCGCGCCGGCACCAGGGAGAGAGCGGCATCGTCTACTGCCTGAGCCGGAGATCGGTCGACTCCACCGCCGAGTGGCTCCGCTCCCAGGGGGTGAATGCCGGGCCCTACCATGCCGGGCTCGATCCCGGGGTGCGATCCCGCGCCCAGGACGCCTTCGCTCGCGACGAGCTCGACGTGGTGGTGGCGACGGTCGCCTTCGGGATGGGAATCGACAAGAGCAATGTCCGCTTCGTCGTCCACCGGGACATGCCCAAGAGCGTTGAGGCCTGGTACCAGGAGATCGGCCGGGCCGGCCGGGACGGGCTCCCCAGCGACTGCGTGCTGATGTACTCCTGGGCCGACGTGATCGGGTTCGACGCCTTTCTTCGCGGCATCGACGACGAAGAGACGCGGGCGGAGACCCGACGCAAGACGGTGGAAATGTTCCGGCTGGTCGACGGTGGCGACTGCCGCCACCAGGCCATCGCCCGTTACCTGGACGAGAGGATCCAGCCGTGCGGCGGCTCGTGTGACGTCTGTCGCGGGGCCGGCATCGCGTCCCTGGTGGCGGCCGCCGAGCCATTGCAAAGGAAACGTCGCCGCGGGGCTGCCGGAGCCGGGGCGGCGGCCGCTCCGGCCGCCGCCATCAACCCGGGCCTCTTCGAGAAGCTGCGCATCCTGCGCAAGCGCATCGCCGACGAGGAGGGCGTTCCGGCCTACATCGTTTTCAGCGACGCGGTCCTGTGGCAGATGGCCGAGGCCGTACCCAGGGACCGCTCCGGGTTGCTCGCCCTGTCGGGCGTCGGTCCGGCCAAGCTGGAGCGTTACGGCGAGACGTTCCTCAGCCTGCTGAGCCAGCACTGAGCCGGGCAGGGCTGCGTCAGCTACGCGGCTGCCAGCCAGACCATCCCGAATGGAATCGGCCGGAGAATACGGAGTGGCGGATACGATCGACATCGGGAGCATCCCGCGTTGGCGAAGAGTGGTTTACTCCATCCTGCCGCTCCTCATGCTGCTGGTCTGCCTCGAGGCCGTGTTCCGGGTGATCCGGGCGCCGCTCTGGCTCGGCAGCTTTCGCGAGCTACGCCTGAACCTGGCCCGCCGCGGTTTCCCCGCGCAGCCCCATCCAGTTCTCGGCTACGTGCCCGCCCCGACGGAGAATCCGCTGGAGAATCGCTGGGGGACCCGGGTGACCATCGACGCTGAGGGGTTCCGCTCCAACGGCCGGCCACCCACCGCGATCCCGGAGAACGGCAGCGGCACGGCGAAGGCGCCGATCCTGACGGTCGGCGACTCCTTCACTTTCGGCGACCAGGTCGATGATGACGAGACCTGGTCCGCCTACCTGGAGGGGATCCTCGGGAAGCCGGTCCGTAACGGCGGCGTGTTCGGCTATTCACTCGGCCAGAGCGTATTGCGGGCCGAGGAGATCCTGGCTCGTATGCCGGCGGACTACCTCATCGTCAGCGTGTTCCCGGACGACATCAGCCGCTGCGAGTACTCGACGCGGTATGCCCCGAAGCCGTACTTCGATATCGTCGACGGCCGGCTGGTTCTCCATGCTCCGCGGGATCGTGGCCCCCGATCGCCTGATGATGAGCGCCAGCGGCGTCTCAAGAACCTCCTCGGCCACAGCGCGCTGCTCGATGCCGTATTCACCGCTACGGCGAAGGCCTGGTGGTACATGGAAGAACGCGTGACGCGGATTCATCCTCCGGGCGAGGGTCTGAAAATCGCCCGCCTCCTGGTCGAGCGAATCGATTCCCTCTGCCGCGAGCGCGGATGCCGGCCGCTGATGGTATCGCAGGGGCCCTCGCTGTCCGACGCGACGGCGGAGGTGCTGAAGCACGCCGACCGTCACGGTATGCCCACGCTCGATCTGATCGGCCGGGTCAACGCACTCGGCGCGGATGACCCGGGGATCTTCGAGCGCTTCTTCGACGGGCACATGACGCCGGAGGGGAACCGGTGGGTGGCGGAGGAGATCGCCGCGATCCTCCAGCGTCTCGAGGGGGAACCAGACTAGTTGCGGTTCTTGCTCCAGCGGTCGTGGGTGATGCCGTGTTTGTGGACCTTGTAGTTCATCACCCGGCTGCTGACGCCCAGGAGCTTGGCCGCTTCCTTCTGCACCCAGTTGCTGCGCTTGAGCGCTTGCATGAGAGCGGTCTTCTCGAGATTCTCCAGGTTGAGCAGTTCGGCGGCGAGCTGCGGGGTCATGTCGACCGAATGTTCCCGGTCGAGAAGCGTCAGGTCGGACGGCTGAATCGTCTCATCCTCGCACATCAGCACGGCGCGCTCCACCGAATTCTCCAGCTCGCGCACGTTGCCGGGCCAGCGGTACTCGCGCATGCGCCGGACCGCATCGGCGGAGAAGCAGCAGGCGGGACGGCGCAGCTCACGGGCGAAGCTCTTCAGGAAGTGCTCGGCCAGCGGCAGGATATCCTCGGAGCGCTCGCGCAGCGGCGGGACGTCGATGTTGACGACATTGAGGCGGTAGTAGAGATCCTCGCGGAAACGGCCTTCCTTGATCGCTGCCTCGAGGTTGACGTTCGTGGCGGCGATGATGCGCACGTCGACCTTGATGGTGCGGCTGCCGCCGAGGCGCTCGAACTCCTGGTTCTGGATCGCCCGCAGCACCTTGGCTTGGGTGTTGGCGCTCATATTCCCGACTTCGTCGAGAAACAGCGTCCCTTCCCGGGCCATCTCGAAACGGCCGATGCGCATCTGGTCGGCGCCCGTGAAGGCCCCCTTCTCGTGGCCGAACAGCTCGCTCTCCAGCAGGTTGTCGGGAAGCGAGGCGCAGTTCATGCGGACGAACGGTCCGTCGCGGCGGGGGGATGTGACGTGGATCGCCTCGGCCACGCGCTCCTTGCCGGTGCCGGTCTCGCCCTGGATCAGCACAGTGGCGTTGGACGCGGCAACCTTCTCGATGACCCGGTAGATGTCGCTCATGGCGGACGATGAACCGATCAGCTTCTCGCGTTCGGCCGGGTCGGTGCGCGCCTCGGTCAGCGAGTTCAGGCGGATGGCCATGCGCTGGTGCTCGATCGCCCGCTGGATCTTCATTTCCATCGCGTCGGGCGACAGCGACTTCTGCACGAAATCGAAGGCGCCGCAGCGCATCGCTTCGGCCGCCCCCGATCCGTTCTCGCCGGTCACGATAACCATCGTGCCGTTGTTGGACGCCCGCGCCTTGCGGACGATCTCAAGCCCGTCCTCGCCGCCGATGTGGTGGTCCGCGATGATCAGGTCGAAGACCTGTTTTTCGATTTTCTCCAGCGCGTCCCGGCTCGACAGGGCCACCTGTACTTTATAGCCGCCGCGGCTCATCGTTTCCACGAGACGCTCGCGCAGCGACCGGTCGTTCTCCGCCACCAGTATGTTCTTCATGCCCGCCGGGTCCTCCGAGAGCGTTGCGAGAAACAGTTACGTCGTACGACGGAGTAATATAGATGCCGAGGATCGAGAGTCAAGGTGCGCGGTGAGCGATCCGGCCCGAATACGAGAGGAAAAGCGGCTGCCGCGCGTTGCGATCGTCAAGCGGCTGACGATCGCTTCAGCGCCGGTCTCGCAGCATCGACGAGAGGAGCTTTTCCATGGCGGCGAACAGCATGCGGATGGCGCGCCCGAGCGGGCCCGGGGGCGACTCCGGCGCCCGGATGAAACGTGGCAGGAGCGGCCGCAGCAGCGCGAAGGGTAGGTAGCAGGAGCGGTAAAACCAGGTGAGGAGATCGGGCTGGACCACCAGGGTGCGCTCCATCCCGGGCTGCCGCCCCGGGACCGCGATGGCCACCACCCGGGCGATGACGTCGGCCGGCGCGACCCGCTCCCGCAGGCGATTGTAGTCGCCCCGGAAAACCAGAAGCTCGCCCGCCGGCCCCATTTCCTTCCAGATCAGGCGGTGGACGGTCAGATGCTCGCTACCCCGGAACACTCCGATCTCCCCGATCTTCAGGCCGCCGGGGGCCAGCGGTCCGAGATGGACCCGCCAGCCCATCTGCAGCGTGGGGTGCATGCTGTTGCCGTTGACGGTGATCACCGCGCCGCCGGTGCGCTTCAGCGCCTCCGCCAGCAATTCGGCGGTGGCCGGCTCGTTGCTCAGATTGAGTCGCATCGCGCGGCCATTCTACTAGTTCACGCGGAAGGTCAATCCATTGACGGAGCCTTCACCGCTCAGGTTGTCGGTCACCTCGACCTCCAGCCGGTAGCTGGCGGGAGGCCAGCCGGTCAGTTGGAAAGAACAGCCCTGCACCGGGTTTTGCAGGTGAGAAAGGTAAACCGGATTGCCGAACGGTGCATAGACCGGCTCACCGTCCGGCCCGGCTTTGCGGGCCGCTAGGATGCGGTACACGACGTTGAAATCGGGACGGCCGTCGATGGCGTCGATGCCGATTCCATGGATCTGGTAGTAGATGAGAAGATCCTCGCTGCTGTCGAGGCTGTCCCCGGCGCGCGGCACGGCGCGCAGGTCACCGAAGACGAACGGGGCCGAGTAGCCGAAGGCACCCCGCTCGGAGACCCGTTCGAGCCGGCTCGCCAGCGCGATGTTGCTCACCCTGATGCCATCGCCATGAAAGGAGGGAACCTCGAAGGTATCGCGGTGGGAGTGGATGCGGCCGGTGAGCGGATCGAAGACGCCGAAATATGCGGCGTAGCGCCCCGGCTCGACCGGCAACCCGCCCTGGAAGAGCAGGTAGCCGTCGGCGTCGCGCGCCGCGTCGCCCGCTCCGGCGCGCAGCCCGTTCACTCCTGCGAGGTCGTAGGTCCGCCCTTCTCCCCCCTCGCGAACCAGCCGGGCGACCGCCACGAGGCGTGGCGCAGGCACTCCCTCCGCGTCGCCCGGCGCGTCGCCCTCGCCGCCGTCTGCAAGCAGCAGCTCCTCCCGCACGCTGAGCGTCAGGATGGCGACCGTCTCCCCCGCGCTGCCGCCGAAGAAATCATGGTGGGTGCGGAACGGCGAAGTATCGCCGGTCGGCTGCGTGTTGACGACCGCATCGAGCAGTTCCTGCGGCTGGGGCAGGCTCTTGACCTGCATCGCCTGAGCCTGCAGACCGATGCTGAGCGTCGTCTCGTTTGCCGAGAGCCGGAAGCTGGTTGACAGCCGGAACTCGCCGCTGTAATCGCGAACAAAGCGGATGATCGAATTGGGGCTGACGTTGCTGCCGTCGGGCGGGTCGCGGTAGGTCCACAGAATGACCGCCGGCGCGTTCTGCCTGTAGTAGCGCTGATCGCGCTCGTCCGGGGGGCCGAGGATGATGAAGAGTTTTCCACGATCGGTCAGCCAGCCCGGCTTGGTCGAGGCGGAGAAATAGTCAATCGCCACCGCCACCCGCTGAAAGAAGAGGTCGCGGAAGGGATTCCCCGGCGTGGAGGGATCGGGGTCGCGTGCGGCCCAGAACCGCTTGATATAGCGCTCTCTCTCAGGCTGGCTCTCGAGAGCGCGAAACGCGCGGTCCTCATCCTGTGACAGGAGGTAACGCACCGGGCCTTCACGCCAGTAGCGGGTCGGCAGATCGTACTCACCTCTCTGGATCGCTTCGAGGGCCTGGCGCCGCTCGGCGCGGCGCGCCTTGCGATCGCTCCGATCGGCGAGAGTCGGCGTCGTGACGACGAGACCGGCCAGCAGCAGGGCGGTCACGAGAACCGGTCGCCGGTGAGACCGAGTGAGGCCGGTGGCGGACGAGACGGATCGCATGCGATGCTCCGGGCGGTTCAACCACTCGATGTTAGATCGAAGCCGCGAACCGCTCAAGCGGAAGCTGCAGCGCCTCATTCTGTGTGAGCGGAAAGGAACCCGGCGCGTGTACGAGGCCGGGACGGAGTTCGAAGGCATCCTGCCTACTTCTTTTCGCGGATCTCCACCGTGTTCATGACGACATCGCTAATCGGCCTGCTGGCGATGCGGGCGTTGCCGCCGATGCTCGGCAGGTTGGTGATCGCCTTGACCGTCTCGAGACCCTCAACCACGCGCGCGAAGACGGTGAAGCGGTTCTCCATGCCCGGCTGCTCGGTGGCGGCGATCATGAAGATCGATCCCGATTCGTTAAGACCGGTCGTCGAGTTGCGCACCTGGGCGATGGAACCGGCGAGAATCTTCAGGCCGTTCGGCTCGGGGGGGATGTTGTATCCGGGGCCGCGCTCGTCGCCGGTGGGGGAGCCGCCGAAGATCGCCTCTCCCTTGATCGTGCGGTGGAACAGCTTGCCGTCGTAGAAGCCCTGGTTGGCCAGGTCGATGAAGTTCTTCACGTGCAGGGGGGCGAGATCCTTGTAGAACTCCATCACGATCCGGCCGAACTCGGTGTCGACCACCCCCTGGTAGGTCTTGCCGCGATCGTACTTGCGAATCACCCGGCTGACGATCGAATGCTCGCCGCCGTCCGGACCGGACCAGGTGATGCGGTACGAACCGATCGTCGCCGTCTCGGGAAACAGCGTGGTGAGATCGATCACCTTGCCGAAGTAGGCGTTCGGCTCGAGCAGCCCGGGCTGGCCGTCTTGAGGCGAGGCCTCGACGTCGGCCCTCTTCAGCTTCTTCCCTTCGGCATCGAACACCTGCAGCCCCTCTTCGAGCTGCAGGCCGGGGTTGATCCACGGCTCCGTCCCGATGTTCTTGAAGAGAAGGGTGACCTGGTTGGTGTCGCCGGAGTAGGCGAGGCGTCCCTGCAGATAAATGTCGACGAACAGCTTGGGACCCTCTTCCTGGGCGATGCCGGGCAGGACGATGCCGGCCGCGAGCGCGACGGCGGCGACAAGCAGACGGCGCGGGCGCCGCAGCAGGTGTGATCGAATCATCTTGCGCACCTCGGTTTGAATCGAGTTGGCGAATCAATGGGCGCGGCGCACGGCCACGCAAGCAAAATATCCTACAGTACCCCCCGGGGGTAGTCAAACGCATCGACCGGGTTGCAGGACGCCCGAATGGGGGAGGGCGGCCCATCACTTCGAGGGCGCCTCTCGCCGTGTCCGTGGTGTTCGGGAGGCTGAGGTGATTCTGCACGGCGAGCCGAAGCCCGAGGGGTGGATGGGTCGCCCTCCCCCGGCTGTTAGGATCTTGACGATCCCTTGGCGGACGACGTTGCCGTCATCATTCCCGGCCGTCCAGCGAGTCGATTCCATGAAAGGCCTTGCGGGGCAAGGGATCCAGGCGTATATGGGAAAGACTCTGGCAAACGGCTCGACCGGCTCCCGGCTCGGGTCAGGAGCGATCACGATGTTTTGTTCCGGATGCAGCTCGGGGCTCACCCCCGGACGATACCTCACCATTCCCATAGAAACGTGCCAGCGCTGTGGTGGGACGTGGCTTGAGGAGGGGCGTCTGAAATGGATCATCGAGATCGGCCCGCGATCCCTGCCGGCCGAGCGGATGAACAGGCTGACGCGCTACGTCGCCCAGAGCAAACCTTCCTTCCGGCTGCGCGAAGATGAGACGTTCCGGATCGTGAAGTGCCCCTACTGCATCAGCGTCATGAGGGCGGTGAACTACTCCGCCAGCTCGGGGGTTGCGATCTACCGCTGCATCCAGGATCACGGGGTGTGGGTGCCGAAGGGGGGAATCGATCGGCTGGTGCTCTTCATCTCCACCTGGGACCGCTACCTGAAGGCCAGCGAGCCGTACTACGGCGCCCTCGTGCAACTCGAACGCAAGAGGTTCCTCCGCAAGCTCAGCGTCTGATCCCGGGGCGCGACGCGTCACGACTCCGCCGCACGGGTGTCCTTGCCACCGCACAGCCGATGACCGGGCCGCTGCCGGCTGCGCGCAGGGCCGCGGCGCATGCCTCGAGCGTCGCCCCGGTGGTCACCACGTCGTCCAGCAGGAGAATCGTTCGCCCGGCGAACGGAACCACGCGCCCATGGCGCCGTGGATTTCCGCGTCCCCGGAAGCGCTCCCGCAGCGCGTGGCGCCTTTCCCGTCGGGTGCTGCCGAGCTGGCGGCCGCCGCCGCGCCGCGCCAGGGCGGCGGGCAGCAGCGGCAGCCCGAGGGGGTGAGCGAAACCCGCCGCGAGGAGCGCGGCCTGGTTGAATCCCCGGCGGGCGCGGCGCCACCAGTGCAACGGCACCGGCACGACCGCGTCGGGGCGGGCGATCAGGCCGGCGCCGAGAAGGGGGCCGAGACGCCGGGCGAGCTCTTCACCGAGCGGCCGGCCGAGATAGTCGAGGCCGTGGAATTTCAGATGCTGAATCAGCCGCCGGATCGGGCCGTCGTAATCGGTGGCCCACATGAGCGCACAGAGGTTGCCGTGACCGAAGCGGACGCCCGGGGTCCAGAGCACCCGGTCCCAGCAGGGGAGGCACACCCCTCCACGCTGGCGCCACGGGAGGGGGCGGACGCAGAGCAGGCAGTCGGCCGGAAACAGGGCCTCCAGGCCGGCTCCGGCGAGACGGCTCGCGGCCGCGCTGAATCGTGACAGACCGGTCATCACCTCGTGCAGCGACCGGCTCTCCTTGTTCGTTGTGTGTGGGGGGCGTTGTCGAAAGAACCGCTCTTAGGCTTCCTGTTCTTCGACGGTGTAGACCGGGGCGGTGCTGATTCCCAGCTCCTCGACCGCCCGCTCTTCCCTGAAGTCGACGTCGACACTGTTCCACTCGGCGCAGCGGCTGCAATGCTCGACCCAGGAGGCGTACTTGCGTTCGCAGATGCGGCAGACGTAGTCGACATGCAGCGCGTCGGTCTCGCGCAGGACCGTTTCCATCTCCTTGAGAGCTTCGGGGTACCGGCCCTGGCGCTCGTGGATCTTCGCGAGGTGGCGGTGCAGGGCGGGGAAGTGGGCGACCCGGCCGCGCAGTCTCTTGAACTCCTGCAACGCCTCCTCGATCATCTCGAGGCGGAAATAGAGCTTGCCGAGGATGAAGCGCGGGAGGATGTCCTTCTTCCCCTTCCACAGGGCCGACTTCAGCGCCTCGATCGCCTTGCGGGGCTGCTCCTCCTGCAGGTGGTGGTCGACGATGGTCGTAAGGAATACCGGATGGTCCGTCGCCTTGAACCCTTCTTTCCAGACCTCGTCCGCTTCTTCCGGCTGGCCGATGCCGGCGAGCGCCTTGCCGAGCCGCAGGTGAGCCGGAACGAACCCGGCATCGGTGCGCACCAGGCTGCGCAGCACGCCGATCGCCTCGCGCGCCCGGTCCTGATCGAGGTAGCGCCGTGCCAGCATGTAGCGGATCGCCAGGTGATACTTCTTCTCACCCTTGCGCGCGTATCCCATCTGCGACAGGAGATCCTCGATCTTCTGCTGAATCTCCCACGCCTTCTCCCAACTGTTCTCGCTGATGCAGATGGCACGGAACTTCCGATAGGCGGTGAGGGAGCGCTTGGGGTTGAGCTCGATGATGCGGTTCAGGGTCGCTTTGGCATTCTCGATCGCCCCCGACTCCTCGTAGTCGGACACCAGCGAGTAGAGCGGCTGCAGGTCGGTCTCCTTGGCGCGGGAGGCGCGCCGGTGATATTCGATCGCCTCGGCGTGCCGCCGCAGGGTGCGCAGCACTTCGCCTCCCTTCAGCAGGGCGTCGAAGTGATTCGGGTTGATGGCCAGAACCGAGTTGAAATGCTCGAGGGCGCGCTCCTCGCGCCCATTGAGCATCGATTCTATGCCCAGCAGGTAGCGGCGCTCCGCCTCCTGGTGGCTCTGAGCCGCCCGGCGGGCGGTCAGGTTGCCGAACAGGCGCCGCGTGTCGCGCACCAGACCGAACAGCAGCGGCACCAGCATGGACAGGCCGCTGACCATCAGGACGCAGAACCACACCGGCATCGACAGACCGTGTCCGAAGAAGATCTGCCGGTTCAGGGCTTCCCTGTTGGTGTTGTAAAGTATGGACAGGACCGCGACGACGATCGCTCCGATCATCAGATAAACGACGGTGCGGATCTTCATGGCGATCCTCGTAGACCCCGGGGCGGGTGGTTTGCCGCCTCACCCAGATATCCTACCCTACAGGAGGCCGCGCTCGACCTTTTCCTGGCAGGGCAGACAGTGGCTGGCCCACGGCACGGCCTCGAGCCGTTTCTTGTTCAGGCTGTCCCCGCACTCCACGCAGACGCCGAATGACCCATTGGTGATGCGGATCAGCGCATCGTCAACCTTCTGCAGGATCTCACGATCGGTGTTCGAGAGGGAGTAGAGGAATTCCTTGGTGTAGGCGTTCGACGCCTTGTCGGCCAGGTCCTGGGATCCCTCGTCGTCGGTCGTGCGTCCGTAGTTCTTGTTCTTGTTATAGGCCTCGGCCAGCTCCTGTTTCTTGCTGAGCAGAAGTTTCTGGTAACCCTTCGTCTGTTGTCTGGTCATGCCCTTGGGCGGCTTCGTCTTGGTTTTCGCCGCGCCCTTCGCGGCTTTTTTCGGCGCGGCCTTCGCTGCCGGCTTTGTTGCCTTTTTGGCCCTGGTCTTCGTCTTCGCTGGCTTCGCTTTTACTTTCGCTTTCCGCTGCATCTTCCCGGCTCCATTCCCTTGATGATGCGACGGGATTCAGTGAATCCCGTACCGCTTCCGCTTCTCCAGCAGTGTCTTGCGATTGATACCGAGGATCCGCGCGGCCTCGGTGCGGTTATCATCCGTCAGACGCAGGATCTCGCGGATGTAATCTTCCTCGAGCTGTGCCAGCGAGTCACGCCGCCGGGTTGCCTCGCCGATCGGGCCGGCCTCCCGGGAGGTGTCGATCCGGATTGCCCCGGCCGGGATTTCCGGCGAGCCGTCGAGAATGGTTGCGGACTCGAGCACGTTGTTGAGCTCCCTCACATTGCCCGGCCAGTCGTGCTTCATCAGGCGCTGCAGCGCCCCGCTGGAGAGCAGTCGCGGCGGACCACCCCGACGGGATGCAACGGCGCTCAGCCCTTCTTCGGCCAGCGCCGGCAGATCCTCCATCCGCTCCCGCAACGGTGGCAGATCGAGGCGAATCACGTTCAACCGGTAGTACAGGTCCTTGCGAAATCGCCCCGCAGCCACCAGCGGCTCCAGATCAACCTGGGTCGAGGACAGGATCCGCACATCAACCTCCAGCGTTCGCGTGCCGGCCAATCTCTCGAACGCCCGCTCCTGAACGACCCGCAGCAGCTTCCCCTGCAGCGTTGGAGTCAGCTCGCTCACCCCGTCGATCAGGATTGTGCCCCCGTCGGCCTCCTCGAACCGGCCGATCCGCCTGTCGGTCGCCCCAGTGAACGCCCCCTTCTCGTGCCCGAAGAGCTCGCTCTCCAGCAGCTCGACCGGGATATTCGCGCAGGTGATGGTCACGAACGGCCCACCATGCCGGGGGCTGCAGTCGTGAAGGAACCGGGCCAGCATCCCCTTCCCGGTTCCGCTCTCCCCGCACAGCAGAACGTTGGCCTCCGCCTGCGCGATGCGGCGGGCCATCTCGAGAAGCCGGGTCATGCGCGCCGATCCTGGAATCCCGTGATCCCGTCTGGCTGCGGAAGTCATAGCTCCCATGCGGATCTCCTCGATCGGCCGGCAGGCGAGGTAATTTAGAGGCCGCCCCGCGGAATGTCAACCCTTACGAGCGGCGGAAGTTCCTCTCTTTCTGCGAGTTTCGGCACGTTCCAGCTCAAGCGCCGGGGCATCGCCCCAGAGCCTCTCGAGACTGTAGAACTCCCGCGTCTCGCGCGTGAAGATGTGGATCACCAGGTCGGAAAGGTCGATCAGGATCCAGTCGCCTCGATCGTAGCCCTCCACATGTCCCGGGCGCACCCCCTTGTCTCGCAATGCCTCAAGGATCGCGTCGCAGATCGCCTGCGTCTGGCGGCTCTGCGCGCCGCTGCAGATCACGAAGCAATCGGTGAACGAAGCGATCTTCCTGAGGTTGAGGGCGACGGGGTCCTCCGCCTTCTTCCCGGCGGCGGCCTCGAGCACCAGTCGAACCATGCGCTTGAGCTGGATGTCAGATCCTCCTCTCGGCTGTCGAGCCTTCTTCCTGAGCCGGAGCGGTCTCCGCCCCGGCCTTCTCCACCAGCGCCCAGATCGCCTCGAGCAGATCCCGCACTCCCTCGCCGGTCACGGCGGAGATGCGATGCAACGGCGTGCCCGAGGCGGCGCAATGCGCCTGCAACGCGCCCAGGCGATCCATATCTTGAAGGACGTCGATCTTGTTGACCACGACAACCTGAGGCTTGGCGCCGAGGTCGGCGCTGAACGCGCCGAGCTCCGCATTGATCACCTGCAGGTCGTGGAGCGGATCGCGCCCCGAAGTTTCCGCGGCGTCGAGCAGGTGGATCAGGACCCGCGTACGCTCCACGTGGCGAAGAAACGTCATGCCGAGCCCCTGGCCTGAATGGGCCCCTTCGATCAGTCCCGGAATGTCGGCCACGATCAGGGTGCGGTACTGCCCCAGATCGACGACGCCGAGATTTGGTTGGAGGGTAGTGAACGGGTAGTCGCCGATCTTCGGTCGTGCCGCCGAGATTCTCGCGATGAGCGTTGATTTCCCGGCGTTCGGAAACCCGACGATGCCGACGTCCGCGATCAACTTCAGCTCGAGGCGAACCGCACGCTCCTCGCCCGGCCGTCCCGCCTCCGCCTCCCTGGGGGCCTGATGCGTCGAGGTGGCGAACGAGGCATTGCCCCGGCCGCCGCGACCCCCTCGCGCGACCTCGACCCGATCTCCCTCGTGGATGAGATCAGCGAGGATCGTCTCATTCTGTTCGTCGATCACCAGCGTGCCGGGGGGGACCTTCATGATGAGATCCTGTCCGTAGCGGCCATTGCGGCCGCTTCCCTCGCCGTGCCGGCCGCGCTCGGCGGCAAATCGTTTGCGGAAGCGGAAGGAATTAAGCGCTTTGAGGGAAGGATCGGCGACGAACACGACCGATCCGCCATCGCCCCCAGGCCCGCCGTCCGGCCCGCCGCGGGGAACGTACTTCTCGCGTCGGAAGCTGACGCAGCCGTTTCCTCCGGCGCCACCGGCAATCTCAATGCGGGCCTGGTCGACGAACATGACGCTCGCTCCTCCTCAATCACGCGGAGATCCCTCGCGCGGGGAGCGGCCGAGTTATTGCTGCGGGATGATCCGGGGCGGTCGGACGGTCACGATTCCCGGGGCGGAGCCGCGGCGGGGACGATGCTGACGAACTTGCCGAGGCGGCCTCGGTCCAGGAAGCGCACCACACCATCGACGAGGGCGAAGAGCGTGTCATCCTTCCCCCGGCCGACGTTATCGCCTGGCTTGAAGGGTGTGCCACGCTGGCGGACGATGATCGAACCGCCGGTGACCTGCTCTCCCCCATAGCGCTTGACCCCCAGCCGCTTCGAGTTGCTGTCGCGACCGTTACGGGAACTCCCTCCAGCTTTCTTGTGGGCCATGAACCAACCTCTCGGGTTGCCGGTCTAACCAGCGTGAATCTCTTCCACGACCAGGGCCGTGAAAGGCTGCCGATGCCCGTTCGTGCGGCGGTACTGCTTGCGGCGCTTTTTCTTGAAGACCAGCACCTTGCGCGCCTTGCCCTGCGCCACGACGCGCGCCACCACCCTGGCTCCCTCCAGAACCGGCCGGCCGATCTTCATCTCCTTGCCGGTATGAACCGCCAGGACCTCCTTGAAGGTCACCGGATCCCCGACTCCCGCGTCGAGCTTTTCAACTTTGATTTGGTCACCGACGGCAACACGCTGCTGCTTGCCCCCGGTCGCAATGACGGCGTAGCTCACGATCGACCTCTCTTAAGCGAAGCGGGCATTATAGATCTGCTCCCGCGGGCGTGTCAATGGAGCGTGAGCGGCTGAGCGGCCCTGAGCGGTGAGCGGCAGGCAATGTGCTGCCGGGCTTCGGCTCCGGCGCGACTCCAACTCAGCCATCCTGGCCTGCTTGCCGCGCCTCCGAGGCGCCCGGCAGCACCTTGTCTGCCGCTCTGCCCCCCCCCTCGAGCCATGCCCGCAATCACTGTCCAGTCTGGGCTGAAGTGCAGAAACTGGCCCGGGAGATAGGAAATCGAGGGTTGTCGCCGCCGGGCGCCTCAGCCAAAGCCCCACGCATGGCCTCGCCTCCCCCTCCACGACCGTCAGGAATGATCTAGACTCGCCATCCGATGTGGCGCAATCGCTCGCTCTGGGTCTTCCTCGCCGCCCTCGCCCTGCGGCTGATCTACGTCGCCCAGATCCACGACGCCCCCTATTTCGACGTGCCGCTGGTCGACGGGGCGAACTACGTGCGGACCGCCGGGGTGATCGCCGGGGGCGATCTTCTGGCCGGCCCGCAGGCGTTCTGGCAGCCGCCGCTCTACCCTTATTTTCTGGCCCTTCTGATGGGGTTCTTCCGTCTGGGGCTCGGTTCGGTCTACGTCGTGCAGGCGCTGATCGGGGCTTTCTCCTGCTGGCTCGTCCACCGCATCGGCCGGCGGCTGTTCGGCGACCGTGAGGGGCTATGGGCGGCCCTCGTCATGGCCTGCTACGGCCCGCTGATCTTCTTTGACGCCCAGCCTCTGATCCCGGTTCTGCACATCTCATTGGCCCTGGCCGGCCTCCTCTTTCTTCTCAGGGCAGCCGGAATCGACGCGCCGGAGCCCTCGATGGGGCGGGCCGGCGCTGGTGCGGGCAGGGCCGGGATGGACCCGGATGCGGCTCTGCCGGATGCAGCAGGGGCGCCGGGCGGGGCCGGCAGAAGAGGGGAGTGGAGCGTTGCCGGACTCTTCTGGGGGCTCTCCGCCGCGGCGACGCCGAACATCCTGCTGGTGGTTCCCGTGGCTGCCTGGTGGGGTCTGCGCCGGGAGCGCCAGGCAGGTCGCCCGCTGTGGGGGGGAGGAGGGGTCGCTGTGGCGTTGTTCCTGGCTGGAGTGGCGCTCCCGGTCGTGGCGATCGCCGCCCGCAACCTGGCGGTGGCGGGGGAACCGGTCCTGATCTCGAGTAACGGTGGGATCAACTTCTACATCGGCAACAATCCGGATTACGAGAGGACGATCCGTATCCGGCCAGGCGGAGAGTTCGAGCGCCTGGCGCAGCAGCCGGAGAACCTCGGGATCGTCGGGGCGGCGGCCCGCTCGCGTTACTTTACCCGGCGCGCCGTCGATTTCATCATCGGCTATCCCCGCGCGGCGCTGCGTCTTTACGCCCGCAAAGTGCGCGATCTGTTTGCCGGTCGCGAGATCCCCCGCAATCAGGAAAGCTACGTCTACCGGCAATATTCTTCGCTTCTTTCCGTCCTGCTATGGCGCTTCGGCCTGTCGTTCCCGTTCGGAGTCGTCGCGCCGCTCGCCCTGGCGGGCGCGCTGCTCGGCGCGGGAGCGGGCGACCGATCGGGCCGGCTCCGCCGATCCGGCAGTGCCCTGCTGCTCTGGTACGCGGCGGCCTACAGCGCCTCCATCCTGCTGTTCTTTCCGACCGACCGCTATCGCCTTCCCCTGATCCCGGTGGCGGCGCTGTTGGCCGGCCGCCTCCTCGGCGCTTCGTGGTCACGCTGGCGCTCGCCGCGCGTTACCGCCGGCCTGCTTGCCGGGCTCCTGCTGTTCAACGCCGACGCGCTGACCGCCGGGGAAAGCTGGCCGGAAGAGGAGGCGCTCAACCGCGCCTATGCCTACCGGGTCAAAGGCCGCCTCGAGGAGGCCCGCAGGGAATACCGTCGCGCCATCGCGCTTAATCCGCAGCGGCTCGATCCGCACAATGCTCTGGCGGCGCTCGCGGCGCGCCAGGGGCGCTGGGAGGAGGCCGTGGAGCACTACCGCGATCTGCTCGAGGCGGCGCCCGATGTCGTCGAGGTGCGTCGCAACCTCGGCCAGGCGTACCTGGCGCTTGGCAGGAAGGAGAAGGCGCGCCGCGAATGGGAGACCGCCATTCATCTGGCGCCGGGCGCGGCGGCGCCGCTCACCGACCTCTGCCTCTGGCACCTGGATGAGAAGCATCCGGTCGTGGCGGAGGGCTATTGCCGTCGCGCCGTCCGCTCGCGCCCCGATCGGGCCGAGACCCACTTCGCCTTCGGACTGGCGCTGCGGGCGCAGCGCAAGTTCGACGGGGCGAAGGACGAGATGCTCGAAGCGGTCCGCCTGTCACCCGCCGGAAGCGACGGCCGGCGGAGGGCGGAGGAGATCCTGGAAAAGATGCGACGGCGCGAGCAGCGGGAGAAAGACGGCGGGTAGGGAGCGGCGGACTCGGACAGACTCCTACCGGCCCTTACGCAGCTCCATCAGGACCATCTTGGCGATCGTCTTGAGGGTCTCGAAGACGCCGGTGCCCTGCGAAGCGACCGCTTCGAAGATCGGCTCGTCCTTGAAGTGAAGCTGGCGCTTCATCTCATCGACCGGTATGGCGGTCGGCAGATCCCGTTTGTTGAACTGCGCGACGTAGGGCATGGTGCGCAGGTCGTAGCCCTGGTCCTTGAGGTTGAGCTCGAGGTTGCGCAGCGATTCGAGGTTGGCTTCCATGCGGGCGGCCTGCGAGTCGGCCACTCCACCGACCTCGTCGGGCTCACGGGATGCACC
>CBDUYA010000009.1:0-18986 GCA_965371335.1 uncultured bacterium
CGCAAAGGGAGAAGGTCGCGAAATGCAGGCCGTCCGGCGTCGCCGCCGCAGCTTGAGTGAACGAACCGATCAGAATCGCCAGCACTGCAAGAGAGGGTCGTCGCATCGGGTCCTCCTGGAATGTCCGGGAAGCATACCCCGTCCGGCGGCGAGAGCGGTTCAATCGACCCGGGAGCTTGTCCGGGTCTTTCGTCGGGTCGCGAGCCTGGGCCCGGCGCGGCGCAGCAGGCGGGCGCGGGTGATGGCGTTTTCGCCGAGCCGCTCCCGCACCGTATCGGCGGCGCGCGCCAGGCGGCGCGCCCGTTCCTCGGCGGCGTCCGGAAACAGGCGGCCCTGTCCGCTGCCGTAGGGCTCCAGGCCACTGACCCCGACCCCGAGCAGGCGGACGCCGCGACGGCCGAGCCGGATACGGTCGCGGAGCAGGGTGCGCGCCGCCGCCACGATGACCTCCGCCAGGTCGGTCGCGGCCGGCAGGGTGCGGGCGCGCGTCCAGGTGGTGAAGTCTCCGGTCCGCACCTTGAGGTGCACGGTGCGGGCCGCCAGACGCTCGCGCCGCAGCTCGCGCGCCACCCCCTCGGAGCGGGCCAGGAGCGCCTCGTCGACGGCGTCGGCGTCGATCAGATCGGTCCCGTAGGTGCGCTCCTCCGAGATCGACTTTGCCGCGCGATGATCGATGACCGGGCGATCGTCTTCGCCCCGCGCCAGGGCGCACAGGTGGGTGGCGGACCGCCCGCCCACCAGCGATTCGAGCCGCCCGGCGGGAAGGCGGAGGAGATCGCCGATCCGCCGGACCGCGCCGCTGTGCAGCCGGGCGGCGGAGCGCGGTCCGACGCCCCAGAGCCTCTCGATCGGCAGAGGCCAGAGCCGTGCCTCGACGTCGCGCTGCGGCAGCAGCACCAGGCCGTCCGGCTTTTCCAGGTCGGAGGCGACCTTGGCGAGAAACTTGTTGGGCGCTACGCCGACCGAGGCGGTCAGGCGCTCGCTCTCCCGGATGCGTTTCTTGAGCCATGCGGCGGTCCGCCGTCCTCCTTCCAGGTCGGCGACCACGCCGGTGAGATCGAGAAACGCTTCGTCGATCGACAGCGGCTCGACCCGCGGCGTGGCATCGTCGAAGATGCACCGGATGCGCCGCGACACCTCAACGTAAAGGCGCATGCGGCCGGGCCGCCAGATCGCCTCGGGGCAGAGCCGCTCGGCGGTGATCGACGGCATGGCGGAATGAACGCCGAAGCGCCGTGCCTCGTAGGAGCAGGTGGAGACCACGCCCCGCGGCCCGCGATGGCCGATGATTAGAGGCACACCGGCCAGGGACGGATCCTCGCGCACTTCCACCGCGGCGTAAAAGGCATCCATGTCGAGATGCAGGATGATCCGCGCGTGCGAGCGGGTGGTCATGCTTCGACTCCGAGGAGACGGCAGGCTTCCGGAGTGTATCCTATAGGAGCCTGACCGCCGGGCCGGCGCGTTGATCCCACGGGGCCGGCGTCGATCCCGCAGGGCCGGCCGCGGCCCGGGCCTTGCCGCGGCCGCTATTCGGGGGGCGACAGTTGGACACTCTGCTGCAGGATCTGCGCTGCGAGTGACTTTCAGGGAACGGTTCCTCCCGATCCTCTTCTGGTCGGTGATCACCGCGGCCTTCATCGGGCCCGGGACCGTCACCACCTGCGCCGCCGCCGGGGCGCGATACGGCTTCGATCTCCTCTGGGCCCTGGTCTTCTCGACCTGTGCCTGCCTGGTGCTGCAGGAGGCCGCCGGGCGCCTGGCGATTGTCTCGGGGCTCGACCTCGGCCGGGCGATACGCACCCGCTTCCGCGGCGGCGCGGCGCGGTTCCTCGCCCTGCTGCTGGTCCTCGGCGGGGTGGTGGTCGGCTGCGCCGCCTACGAGGCCGGCAATATCCTGGGGGCGGTGTCGGGAGCCGCCCTCGGTGTTCCGGTGCCGCCCGCGCTCGTCACCCTGATCATCGGCGCTGCGGCCGGCCTGCTCCTTTGGTTCGGCACGACCGGTGCGGTGGCGCGCCTGATGGGGGTGGTGGTGGCGTTCATGGGCGTCGCCTTCCTGGTGGTGGCCCTGCGCATAGCTCCCGCGCCGTCTGCGCTGCTCTCCGGCGCGTTCCTGCCGTCGTGGCCCGCCGCGTCCGGTGTCCTGGTTCTGGGACTCGTCGGCACCACGGTGGTGCCGTACAACCTTTTTCTCGGTTCGGCGCTGGCGCGCGGCCGGACACTGGCTGATCTCAGAGTCGGTCTCGGGGTGGCGATCCCGCTCGGCGGGATGATCTCGATGGCGATCCTGGTGGTCGGATCGACGGTCGAAGGCCCGTTCGATTTCGGCGCTCTCGGCGTCGCTCTGGCCGGGCGCCTCGGAGGGTGGGGCGGGCCGTTCTTCGCCTTCGGCCTGTTCGCCGCCGGCTTCACCTCGGCGATCACGGCGCCGCTGGCGGCGGCGCTTACCGCCCGCGGCCTGTTCGCCTCCGACCCGGCGGGAGCATGGGCGGAATGCTCCTGGCGCTACCGGTCGGTCTGGGGCGCGGTGCTGGCGAGCGGCATCGCCTTCGGCCTGTCGGGGGTGAAGCCGATCCCCGCTATCCTGATCGCCCAGGCATTGAACGGCCTGCTGCTGCCGTTCGTCGGTATCTTTCTCCTGCTGATTCTCAACGATCGGGACCTGCTGGGGGATGAGGGCCTGAACGGGGCATTCGCCAACGTCGTGATGGGCACGGTGGTCGGGCTCACCCTGCTGCTCGGCCTGTGGCGCGGCATCGGCGCCGCCGCTTCTGCCTTCGGCTTTCCCCTCCCGGCGCCCGCGACCCTCCTGCTGCCGGCCGCGGCGCTGGCGGTGGCGTGCGCCATTCCGGTGGTGGCGGCCGCGAGACGCGGGCGCCGGGGGGCGAAACATTGAAGCTGGCTTCAACCTCTGCTATCCTCTAAGGCCATGCCGCAGAGCTACACCATCGGTCGCCTGGCCCGCGCCGCCTCCGTCGCCCCGTCGACCATCCGCTACTACGAGCGCATCGCTCTGCTCGGACCGGGCGGCCGGACGGAGGGGAATTATCGGGTCTATGGCGACGACGCGCTGGAGCGCCTCCGCTTCATTCGTGCCGCGCAGGCGCACGGCTTCACGCTGCACGATATCGGCACCATGCTCGCCTTCCAGGATGGACGGACCGCGCCCTGCAAGGAGGTCCAGGCGCTGATCGAGACGCGTCTCGGCGATCTCGACCGGCAGGTGGAGCAGCTTGACCGGGTCCGCGACGTGCTGCGTCGCTCGCTGGGCGTCTGTCGCCGGGGACGGCGCCGTTCAGCCGGTTGTGGGGTCGTCGAGGACCTGCGCAGCGAGGCCTCCGGGAGGCCGGCGCGAAGCCGCCGCCGCCGGGCGTCACGCTGAGGCGGCTCGGCGGGCCCGGTGCGATCTCGCTACCGATTCGGGCGCGATGTGGATTAGAATGGCCGCCCGCAAGTCAACCGTAATCGGGAGGATGTGATGACCACCTTCATTCGTTGCGGCAATTGCCGCATTCCATTGGTATTTGTCTGCCTGATCTCTCTCCTCGCGATCGGCGCTCCCGCCGCCTGGGGGCATGCCGGGGCGGGCAATGAAAAGGCCGCCAGCGAGGCGACGGCGGAGGAGAAGGACGAAAACGCGGAAGAGAAGGACAAGGAAGAGGGGTTGCCGCTCGAGCCGGAGCGCACTCTCGAGTTCACCACCGAGGAGGCCACCTGGCTGTCGCTCGACGTCGATCCCGACGGCCGCATCATCGTCTTCGAGTTGCTGGGCGACCTCTACACGCTGCCGATCGAGGGAGGTGAAGCGCACGCACTCACCAGCGGCATGGCGTTCGACAGCCAGCCGAGCTATTCGCCGGACGGCGACTGGATCGCCTTATTGAGCGACCGGGATGGCAGCGAGAACCTCTGGATCTGCCGCAACGACGGCTCCGACTTCAGGAAGCTGAGCGAGGATCCGGCCGGCAGCCAGTTCGCTTCGCCGACCTGGACGCCGGACGGCGAATACGTGATCGTCTCCCGCTCCACCTGGGGGATGCGCACCTTCGAGCTCTGGATGTACCACGTCAAGGGAGGCGGGGGTGTCCAGATCACCAAGTCGAAGGCGACCCCGAAGACCCCGCCGCCGGCGCGTCACAACGCCATCGGCGCGCGCGTCTCGCCGGATGGTCGCTTTATCTATTACGCCACCAAGAAAGGCGGCTTCCAGTACAACGCCAGCTTCCCGCTCTGGCAGGTTGCCCGCCGCGACCTGGTGAGCGGCCACGAAGATATCCTGACCCGCGCGCTGGGAAGCGCCATCCGGCCGGTCGTTTCGCCCGACGGCAGAAAGCTGGTCTACGGCACCCGGCACGACGCGCAGACCGGACTGCGTGTTCGCGACTTGCGGACCGGCGAAGACGAGTGGCTGAAATACCCGGTGCAGCGTGACGATCAGGAATCGCGTTTCACCCGTGACCTGCTCCCCGGTTACGCTTTCACGCCCGACAGCAAGGAGATCGTTGTGACCTACGGCGGGCGGATCCATAGGATCAACATCAAGTCGGGCGATGACCGGGTCATCCCGTTCCGCGCCAAAGTCATCCAGAAGCTCGGCCCGAAGCTGCACTTCCCCAAGCGGGTCGAGGAGGGCGCCGTGCGCGCCCGTCTGATCCAGGGTCCGGTCGTTTCACCCGATGGGGCGCAGCTCGCGTTCTCGGCGCTGACCCACCTCTACGTCATGGATCTCCCGGACGGTGTGCCGCGCCGCCTGACCAATGACGACGAGGCGCGCGAGTTTCAGCCGACCTGGTCTCCCGACGGAGCGTCGATCGCCTTCGTCACCTGGTCGAGCGATGGGGGGCAAATCTGGAGGGTGAGATCGGACGGCGGCAAAGCGAAGAAGCTGACCCGCTCGGCGGCATTCTATGCCGACCCGGCCTGGTCTCCCGACGGCAATCGCATCGTCGCCTTGCGCGCCCCGGTGCACGAGCGCGTGCAGATGCAGTTTGACTTCGGGCAGCCCTCCGGCATGGATCTCGTCTGGATCCGGGCCAACGGCGGCAAGACGAACCTGATCCTGCCGGCGCGCGGCGTCGGGAAGCCGCACTTCGCGCAGGAGAAGGATCGGATCTATCTCTTCCTGTCGGGCGGCCGGTTCAATGCCGACGATCCGAACGGCCTCGTGTCGATGCGCTTCGACGGGACCGACCGCCGCGAGCACCTCAAGGTGACCGGCCCCGGACTCTTCTTCGCCGAGAAGCCGGTGCCGGCCAACGACATCCGCATCAGCCCCGACGGGCGCTGGGCGCTGGCCCACGTCGGCAACCAGTTGTACGTGACGGCGGTCCCGCTGGCCGGCAAGGAGCCGCCGGTGGTCGACGTCGACAAACCGTCTCTGCCGCTCGCCAGGCTCACCAAGGTGGGGGCCGACTACTTCGGCTGGGCCGACGGCGGCGAGACGATCACCTGGGCGGTTGGGTCCACCCTGTTTCGCCAGCCGTTCGATACCGTCAGCTTCGACAAGCCCAAGAAGAACAAGAAGAATGGTGAGGAGGAGGGTGAGCCGGAGGAGGGGGGGCAGGAGAAGGCTGAGGAGCCGGACCACGTCGAAGAGATCGAGATCGTCATGGAATTTCCCCGCGACGTTCCGCAAGGGACGATCGTGCTGCGCGGCGCGACCGTCATCACCATGCGCGGCGACGAAATCCTGCGCCACGCCGACATCGTCGTGACCAACGATCGGATCGCCGGCATCGGCTCCTCCGGCAGCGTCTCCATCCCGGAGAGCGCCGAGATTTTCGACGTGAGCGGTAAGACGATCGTGCCCGGCTTTATCGATACCCACGCCCACTGGTTCGAGATCCGCCGCGGCATCATGGACGTCGAAAACTGGAGCTTCCTGGCGAATCTCGCCTACGGCGTGACCGCAGGGCTCGACGTGCAGACCGCCACCAACGACATGTTCGCCTACCAGGACCTGGTCGACACGGGAGAGATCCTCGGGCCACGCGCCTACTCGACCGGCCCCGGCATCTTCTCGGACAACAACTTCCAGTCGCTCGAGGAGGTGAAGTCGGTCCTCGAGCGGTATAAGAAGCACTACCGGACCGGTAATCTCAAGTCGTACATCGTCGGCAACCGCAAGGTGCGCCAGTGGGTGGTTATGGCGAGCAAGGAGCTCGAGATGATGCCGACCACCGAGGGAGGGCTCGACCTGAAGGTTGATCTCACCCACGTGATCGACGGCTTCAGCGGTAACGAGCACAGCCTGCCGATCGTGCCGCTGTTCCACGACGTGGTCGAGCTGGTGGCGAAATCGGGGATCGGCTACACGCCGACCCTGCTGGTCAACTACGGAGGCCCGTTCGCGGAGAATCACTACTACACCACCGAAGAGGTTCATGACGATCCCAAGCTGCGCCGCTTCACGCCGCACGTCGTGCTCGATAACAAGACCCGGCGGGTCGGCTGGTTCCACGAGGACGAATATGCCTATCCCAAGACGGCGGCGCAGGCGGCCAAGATCGTCCGCCAGGGCGGTCGCGTCGGCGTCGGCGGACACGGCCAGTTGCAGGGGCTTGGATACCACTGGGAGCTGTGGGCCCTGGCGAGCGGCGGGATGGATCCGATGGAAGCGCTGCGTGCCGCGACGCTGCACGGCGCGGAGATCATCGGCTACTCGCAGGATCTCGGCAGCCTCGAGAAGGGCAAGCTCGCCGACCTGGTCATCCTCGACGACGATCCGCTGCGCGACATCCGGAACACCAACAGCATCCGTTATGTCATGAAGAACGGCGAGCTGTTCGAGGGCGACACGCTCGATCAGATCTGGCCGGAGGGGCGTCCGCTGCAGGCGCTCTCCTGGTGGGATGATGAGCCGCCGATCTCGGGCGACGAGGCACTGGCGATCCGCCACTAGCGTGTCGGGGGATTGCCTCGGGCCGGGTGATATGCTGAAGAATCCAATGGTCGTTCAGTGTAATTTGACCTGGAGCGCCACATGACAGCTTGCGATCCGGTTCGCTCAGCCGCCGCTGCGATTGATCACCGCGCCGGTGGTGGGCTCGTCGTGTTGCGGGAGGGGCGCGGCGTCCGGCCCCTGCGGCCGGGTCGTCCCGCGGGATGGCCGCGCGGACTCCGGGGTGCCTCCGCGAGGTGGCGCCTCTTTTTTTATGCCCGCGAGACGGGTGGCGAGCGGCCGGGCAGCGCGGAGCGCGGACGGGGCAGACGATGAAGGACACCCTGCGAGGACTGGTCAAGCTGCAGGAGTTGATGCATGACGCCGTCACGAAGGCGGAGAAGATCGCCGCCGTGCCGGCCGCGATCGCCCGGCTCGAGAAGGATCTTCTGGCGGTTCAGCGGGAGGTTGAGCAGGAACGGGCGCGGATCGACGAATTGCAGAAGGATCGCCGCAGGCTCGAGAGCGACCTCATGGGGGTCGAAGGGAAGATCCAGAAGTACCAGGGACAGCTTTCCGAGGTCAAGACGAACAAGGAATACCAGGCGATGATCCACGAGATCGAGGCGTGCAAGGCCGAGCGCGCCGGACTGGACGAAAAGATCCTCATGGAGATGGAAGAGTCGGAGAAGCACAGCGACGCGTTCAAGAAGGTCGAGGAGCAGTTGCAGACGAGGCAGCGCGAGACCGAAGAGGGCAAAGGCCGGCTCGCCGCGCAGCTCGACGAGATGAAGCGCAAGAAGGAGGACCTGGAGAAGGAGCGTGAGCGGCTGGCCGCAACGATCCCGGCCTCGTTCCTCGATCCGTTCATGAGGATCGCCCGCCAGCGCAACGGCGTCGCCATGGTGCCGGTCCGGGAGGAGTTGTGCGGCGGGTGCCACGTGCGGGTCCTGCCGAAGCTGATCCAGCAGGTGCGCCGGGCCAACCGGCTGATCGCCTGCGACTCCTGCCACCGGCTCATGTACGTGGCGGAGGATCTCTGGCCGCCGGCGGCGCCGGGATCCGATCCGCCGGCTTCATGAGCGCGCGCCGCCCTGCCGCCGGCGGCAGGGTGCTGGTGGGGCACATCGATGGCGGCGCCCGGGGGAATCCCGGGCCGGCCGGATACGGTGTCCATCTCGAGGAAGAGGTTGAGGGGGAGGGCGGTCTTCGCCTGGTGGCGGAGTTGTTCGGCTACCTGGGGAACACCACCAATAACATCGCCGAGTATGCCGCCCTGCTTGCGCTGCTCGAGTACGCCCCTTCGCTGAACCCCGCTTCGCTCGAGATCCTGTCCGATTCCGAGCTCCTGGTCCGGCAGATGGAAGGGCGCTACCGGGTCAAGGACTCCCGGCTCCGGGTGCTGCACGCGGCGGCCCGCTATCTGGTCAATGCCCTGAACAACGTCACGGTGCGGCACGTGCGGCGGGAAGAGAATCGCGAGGCGGACGCGCTCGCCAACCGCGCCATGGACAGCAGGGAAAGCTCCGGGCCGCTGCCGGCGGCGCTGCGTAAGCTGCCGCCCCACGCTTCCCCGGCGCGCCTGATCTGACGGGGCCGGCAGGGGCGAGGTCGCGCGGCCTGCGTCGGCCATTTGACACGCCGGCGTCCCAACCTATATTTGTTTCCCATGGCGGGTGGTATCGCGCTGAATCTGGAATCGGTCCGACGGCGGATCGCTGCGGCCGCAGAGCGCGCCGGCCGGACACCTGCGGAGATCACGCTGATCGGGGTGAGCAAGACCATGCCGGCCGCACGGGTGCGGGAGGCGATCGCCGCCGGACTCGCCGATCTCGGCGAGAACAGGGTTCAGGAAGCCCGGGACAAGATCGCGGCGATCGGCGAGGGGGCCCGCTGGCACCTCGTGGGTCACCTGCAGGGGAACAAGGCGAATCTCGCAGCGCGCCTTTTCGATGTGGTTCACTCGATCGATACTCCCGATCTGCTGCGCCGTCTGGAAGCGGCAGCCGTCCGGGAGGGCCGCGGTATCGAGGCGCTGGTGCAGGTCGACCTGGCCGGGGAGGCAACGAAGTCCGGGGCGGATGAAGAGACGTTGGAGAGCCTTCTCGTCGAGGCGGAGGGGTGCCGCTCGGTAGCGGTGCGGGGGCTGATGATCCTGCCGCCGTTCGACCCCGATCCCGAGAGAGTGCGCCCCTGGTTCAGGCGTCTGCGGACGCTGCTGGAGGGCGCACGCGAGCGGCATCCGGGGCTCGAATTGCGGCATCTGTCGATGGGAATGACCAGCGATTTTGAGGTGGCGATCGAAGAAGGATCGACGATGGTCCGGGTCGGACGGGCCCTGTTCGGCGAGAGACCCGGGCTCGCAAAGCCCTGAGGAGGACGCAGATGAGGACATGCGCATGAAGATCACCCCGATCGACATCACCGATCATCACTTCGCCCGGAAGATGCGCGGCTACGATCCGGAGGAGGTCCGATCGTTCCTCAACCTCGTCTCCTCCGAGTTCGAGAGTCTCGTGGTCGACAACAACTCGTTGAAGGGAAAGCTGTCGCACGCGGAGGCGAGCATGGCCGATCTCAATCAGCGGGAGAAGATCCTCAAGGAGACGTTGCTCACCGCCCAGAAGCTGGCCGACGACATCCGCGACGAGGCGCAGAAGGAAGCCCGCCTGATCGTCAAGGAAGCGGAAATGAAGGGCGGCACGCTACTCGATCGGGCGGCCCGCAAGGCCTCCGAGCTGGAGGGCGTCATTCAGAACCTGCGCATGGAGCGGGACGCCTTCGAGCAGCGGGTCCGTTCGGCGGCCGAGCAGCACCTGCGATTGCTCGAGCTGCGCCAGTCCGAGGAAGAGATCGAGGACCGACTGCGCTTCATGAAGAAGCCCCAGGTCGGGGATAATGCCTGACCCACCGGGAGGAGACGGCATGATCGACGCGGATCTGGCCGTCGTCGGCGCCGCGGAGCTGGTGACCGTCAGCGGCCCCGCACCCCGCCTTGGAGGTGATCTGCGCGAGGTCGGGATCATCAAAGAGGGCTGCCTGGCGGCGCACCATGGCATCATCGTGTTCGTGGGGGACGCCCGTTCCTTCCGGCGTCAGGTCAACCTCGTCCCCAACGCCGTCACGCTCGACGCCTCGGGCCGCATCGTCCTGCCCGGGTTCGTCGATCCGCACACCCATCTGCCGTTCGCCGGCTGGCGTGCGGGCGAGTTCGTCCAGCGCCTGCGGGGCGCGACCTACGAGATGATCGCGGCGCAGGGGGGCGGCATCAGCGCGACCGTGACCGCCACCCGCAGGGCCTCGGAGGACGATCTCGTCGCCGACGCCCTGAAGCGCCTCGACCGCATGCTGCTGCACGGTACCACCACGGTGGAGGCGAAGAGCGGGTACGGACTGACCCTGGATGACGAGCTGAAGCAGTTGCGGGCGGTGCGCCGTCTCGATGAGTTCCACCCGATCGATATGGTGCCGACCTTTCTGGGGGCGCACGTCGTGCCGCCGGAGCGCCGAGCCGATCGCGCCGGCTACGTCCGGGAGCTGGTCGAGGAGATGATCCCGCAGGTCGCTGCCGACGGCCTGGCCCGGTTCTGCGACGTGTTCGTGGAAGGTGGGGCATTCGACGCGCGGGAAGGGGAGAGGGTGCTTACGGCGGCCGCCGGGCTGGATCTCGGGCTGCGGGTGCACGCCGATCAACGCACCGCATGCGGAGGGGCCGAGCTCGCCGCGCGCCTGCGCGCCGCCTCGGCCGATCATCTCGATCGCGTGACGGACCAGGGGATCGCCGCACTGGCAGAGTCCGGAACGACGGCGGTGCTGCTGCCGGGCGCCTCCTTCTTTCTGCGCGATGGGAACGATGCGCCGGCACGCCGCCTGATCGATGCGGGTGTCCCGGTCGCCCTCGCCACCGACTTCAATCCGGGCACCTGCCCGACCGAAGCGCTGGCGGCGATCCTGCCGTTCGCCAGCCTCAGGCTCGGGATGGAGCCGGCCGAGGCGATCGCTGCGGCCACTCTCAACGCCGCCTACTCTCTTGGTCTCGCGGATCGGATCGGCAGCCTGGAAAATGGAAAGGTGGCCGATCTGCAGATCGCCGAGGTGCCGGACCATCGGCATCTCTCCTACCGCTTCGGCGTGAACCGATGCCGTGACGTCGTCAAGCGCGGGCGCGTGGTGGTGCGGGCGGGACGGATGACCGTCCCGGGGTAGTGCCCCGAACCCCTCATGAGACAAGGATTTCCGGCGATTCGGGCCTTGACGGGGTGGGCAACGCGGGGTAGATTCGGATGAAAATA
The DNA here is from genome assembly GCA_965371335.1 of uncultured bacterium. Lineage (GTDB taxonomy): Bacteria > Acidobacteriota > Polarisedimenticolia > Gp22-AA2 > Gp22-AA2 > CBDUYA01. Next base: position 11,173 of record CBDUYA010000009.1, read on the forward strand.
CTGAAACGCGCGCTCGATCGACTGATGCGCCGCGGCGTGCGGCGGCGCGTTTTTCTCGAACAACCGGAAAAGGTGGACGATATGCTTGCCAAAACGACCCTCGAAGAATTCACGGCGAACCTGGCGTCGGGTGCGCCGACGCCGGGCGGCGGCAGCGCGGCGGCCCTGGCCGGAGCGCTCTCCGCTTCGCTCATTCAGATGGTCTGCAATCTGACCCTGGGGCGCGAGAAGTACAAGGCGCACGAAGACACAGTGCGGAAGATCCGGCACCAGGCCGAGGCGATGCACCGCGATCTGCTCGCCCTGGTCGACAAGGACGCCGATGCCTATGACAGCGTGATGGCGGCGATCCGGATGCCGAAAGAGACCGAGGGTGAGAAGGCCACCCGCAAAGAGGCGATCGGCCGGGCGAACCTCTTCGCCACCGAGACGCCGATGGCGACCGCGGAGGGGTGCGTCACGCTTCTCGGCCTGGCGGCCGATCTGGTCGAACGGGGCAACCCCAACGCCCTGAGCGACGTCGGCACCGCCGCCATGCTGGCCTACGCCGGCCTGCGGGGCGGGGCGATGAACGTCCGCATCAATCTCGGCGGTCTCGCGGATGCCGGCTACGCCGCCAGGGCCCGCGAGCGGGTGCAGCGGATCGAGGTCGAGGGAGAGAAACTGCGTGAGGAGGGGCTCCGCGCGGTCTTCTCGAAGGGGTCACTGCAGTAGATCAGAACAGCGGGGCTCGGCTCTTCTCGTCGAAGACCCACTGGTAGGTGTAGATCGGGGTCTCGATCGGCACCGTGTATTTGACCGCGATGTCGAAGTGCGTGGTCGTGCGGTTCATGCGAATGTCGCCCGGTCCGATCGGCAGCTCGAGTTCCTGCGCTTTGCGCAGGAGGCGGGCGGAAATCTCCTTGTCGGCCTTCTTGAGCGCGGCGAAGCGGGCCTCCTGCTCGATGAAATCGCGGAACGAATAGGCGTTGACCATGACCGGGATCACCTTGAACCCCAGGTAGATCGCCAGCAGCAGGACGCACAGCCCGACCATCGTGCCGAAGCGCCCTTCACCGCGCTCCGATTCGCGCCACTTGACTTCGTTGCCCGGCGTGTCTCCGTTCATCACCGCGTCAATATAAGAACCGGAGAGGCATAGATCAAGCCGGACGATCACGGTTCTGTCATCACGGGGCCGGGCAGAGAAAAGGTCAGCGAATGATCTGACCGGAACGATCCCACCTGGTGCCGCGGAAAAATGCGGTGGCACCGTCGTAGATGCGCCGCAGCCGGGAGACAGCCCTGGCCTCCCGGTCGCCCGTTTCAATCCCCTCGAACGACCAGTAGACCAGAAACGCGCGGCCGGTGACGCTGGCTCGCGGCACGAAACCCCAGTCCCGGCTGTCGAGGCTGTCGTCGCGGTTGTCACCCATCACGAAGTATTGCGCCGCCGGGATTTCGATCGGTCCGAGGTTGTTGAGGCTGTCCGGCACCGAGCCGGGATCCCGGTGGATCATGTATGGCTCGACCAGAGGGATGAACCCCTCCCGGCCGGCCTCCTGCAGATAGACCGAGCCATTGACGATGCGCACCGTGTCGCCGGGCAGGCCGATGATCCGCTTCACGTAATCCTGGACCGGATCGTGAGGCGGACGGAAAGTCACCACGTCGCCGCGTCGCGGGTCCGCCAGAGGGAGCAACTGTCGTTCGATACCCAGAGCGAGCGGCGTCACCGCGAACTTGTTCACCAGGATATGGTCGCCGACGAGGAGCGTGTTCTCCATCGAGGGGCTCGGAATCTGGAAGACCTGGAAGAGGAAGGTGCGGACGAACAGCGCGAAGATCATGGCGATCATCGCCGCCTGCGTGTACTCGAACAGAAACCGTCTTGGTTGAACGCGAGGAGTCACGCCTCAGTCTCCGCTTCGCAATGGCCGTTGGCCGGGCAATCCGCCACGCCGCTCCAGTATGCGTTCAAACGGGGCGGCGCGCAAAACCGATCGCCTCCGGGCGTCGCAAGCGCCGTCTCAGGGACCGGGACATCAGTCGACCTTCAGAATAGAGAGGAACGCTTCCTGCGGGATTTCGACCCGCCCTACCTTTTTCATGCGCTTCTTTCCTTCCTTCTGCTTTTCGAGCAGCTTCCGCTTGCGGGTGATGTCGCCGCCGTAGCACTTGGCGAGCACGTTCTTGCGCAATGCGGAGACGTTCTCGCGGGCGATGATCTTGCCGCCGATCGCCGCCTGAATGGCGACCTCGTACATCTGGCGGGGGATCTCCTTGCGCAATTTCTGGGCGAGGTTGCGTCCCTTCCGGGCGGCCTCGTCCCGGTGCACGATCATCGACAGAGCGTCGACCGACTCGCCGTTGACCAGCAGGTCGAGCCGCACCATCTTCGACTTCCACCAGCCGCTGTGGTGGTAGTCGAGTGATGCGTAACCGCGCGTCATCGTCTTCAGCCGATCGTAAAAGTCGATCACCACCTCATTGAAGGGGATCTCGTAGGAGATCAGGACCCGGCTCGAAGTGACGTACTTCAGCTCCTTCTGAACGCCGCGCTTCTCCTGGCAGAGCGACAGGATCGCGCCGACATGGTCCGGCGGTGTGAGGATCAGCGTCGTGATCACCGGTTCTTCCCAGCCGGCGATCCTCTGGGGCGGCGGCAGGCGGGCGGGATTGCTCACCTCCATGACTTCGTCGTCGGTGGTCGTCACCCGGTAGCGTACCGTCGGGGCGGTCGAGATGAGCGACAGGCCGAAGTGGCGCTCCAGCCGCTGCTGGACGATCTCCAGATGCAGCAGGCCGAGAAAACCGCAACGGAATCCGAACCCCAGCGCGTCGGAGGTCTCCGGCTCAATCGTGAATGCGGAATCGTTCAGGTGGAGTTTGTCCAGAGCATCGCGCAGCGCCTCGTAGCCGGTTTCGCCGGTCGGATAGAGCCCGGCGAAAACCATCGGCTTGATTTCCTGGAACCCCGGGAACGGTTCCGCCGCCGGGTGGCGCGCGTCGGTGATCGTGTCGCCGATCTTCACTTCGGAGGCATTGCGGATGGTGGCGATCACATACCCCACCTCGCCGGCCTGCAGCGCGTCGACCGGCATCATCTTGGGAGTCAGCAGCCCGACCTCCTCGATCTCGTACTGCCTGCCGGTCTCCATCATGGCCACCTTCATCTTGCGCCTCAGGCCGCCGTCGATGATGCGCGCCAGGATGATCACGCCGCGGTACACGTCGTACCATGAATCGAAGATGAGCGCCTTGGCCGGGGCGTCCCGGTCGCCGCGGGGCGGCGCCACCCCGCGCACCACCGCTTCGAGAACCTCCGCCACCCCGGTGCCGGCCTTGGCCGACGCCAGCACGGCGTTCTCGGCCGAGATGCCGATGATGTTCTCGATCTGATCCTTGGCCCGATCCGGATCGGCGGAGGGAAGGTCGATCTTGTTGATAACCGGCAGCAGGTCGAGGTGATGGTCGGCCGCCATGTAGGAGTTGGCCAGCGTCTGCGCCTCGACGCCCTGGGTCGCATCGACGATCAGCAGCGCCCCTTCGCAGGCCGACAGCGAGCGGGACACTTCATAGGAGAAATCGACGTGCCCCGGTGTGTCGATCAGGTTGAGGCGGTAGGTCTGGCCGTCGACGGCCCGGTACTCCAGGGCGACGGCATGAGCCTTGATGGTGATGCCGCGTTCCCGCTCCAGGTCCATGTTGTCGAGCACCTGATCGTCCATCTCGCGCGGTGACAGCGCCCCGCACACCTCGAGGATGCGATCCGACAGGGTCGTCTTGCCGTGATCGATGTGGGCGATGATGCAGAAGTTGCGGATATGGTCAGGCTTCATGGCGCGCGCTCAGAGCTCCAGGCCGGGATCGGCGTTCAGCGACAGGGAGGCAAGCTCGCCCCGCCCCAGCTTGCGTCCTCCCACGAATGCGATCATGGCGGCGTTGTCGACGGCCATATCGGGCCGGATGGCGTAGCACGCGTAACCGCCGCGCTCCGCCTCCTCGGCGACCCGCCGGCGCAGCAGCGAATTGCACGCGACCCCACCGGACAGGCAGAGCGAGCGCGCCCCCTCGCGCCGTGCCACTTCCATGAGCCGCGCCACCATGAACTCGACCACCGACGACTGGAATGAAGCGATCAGGTCGCGCGTGGGGTGGCCGGCGGGCGGCTCCTCCGCGGGAAATGCGCGCTGCAGATCGTGCGCCTGCGCGTGGCGAAGCACCGCCGTCTTAAACCCGCTGAACGAGAAGTCGAGGCTGCCATCGCTCATCTTCGGTGGAGAAAAGCGCACGGCCGATGCGTTCCCGGCCGGGGCGAGCCGGTCGATCACCGGTCCCCCGGGATAGCCAAGCCCGAGAAGCTTCGCCACCTTGTCGAACGCCTCGCCGGCCGCATCATCGCGCGTGCGGGCGATGCGCACGATGCGATCCTCGGTTGGATTGAGATAGAGCGAGGTATGCCCCCCCGAAGCGACCAGGCTGACCGCCGGGGTCGGAATGTCGCCATGTTCCAGCCAGGTCGACCGCAGGTGTCCCTCGAGATGGTTGACCGCCACGATCGGGATCCGGCGCACGTAGGCGATCGCCTTGGCGGTCTGCAGGCCGACCAGCAGCGGGCCGACCAGGCCCGGTCCGTAGGTGACGGCGATCGCATCGATCTCCTCGAGGCGGGACGAGGCCCGGCGCAGGGCGAGATCGATGACCGCGTCGATCTGCTCGATATGGTGGCGCGATGCCAGCTCAGGAACGACCCCTCCATACTCGCGGTGTATGTCGACCTGCGACGCGACGACATTGGAGAGGACCGACCGCCCCTGCAGAACCGCGGCCGCGGTCTCGTCGCAGGAACTCTCAATGCCAAGCACTCTGGGACAGGCTCCGGGGCTGGACATGTCGCCGGCACCCGCTCAGACGGTCCCGGTGCCGCTGCACAGGGATGGAAGGCTCTCGTCGTATGGAGGGCGGGCGACGCCACACTCCGTGACGATGGCCGAGACCAGGCGGTGCGGCGTCACGTCGAAGGCCGGATGAAGAACGGCGACCCCCTCAGGAACGATCCGCCGATCGCCGATGTGAGTCATCTCGGCGGCGCTGCGCTCTTCGATCGGAATCGATGCTCCGGTGGAGAGGCTCAAATCAACGGTGGAGGTCGGCGCCGCCACGTAGAACGGGACATCGTGCGCGGAGGCGAGCACGGCGACCTGATAGGTGCCGATCTTGTTGGCGACATCGCCGTTCCGGGCGATGCGATCGGCCCCGACGATGCAGAGGTCGATCGACCGTTGCTGAAAAAGATGGCCGGCCATGCTGTCGGACAGCACGGTGACCGGAATGCCGTCCTTCTGCAGTTCCCACGCCGTGAGGCGGGCCCCCTGCAGGAAGGGCCGCGTTTCATCCGCGAACACGGCAACCTTGCGACCCGATTCCACCGCCGCCCGCACCACGCCGAGGGCCGTGCCGTATCCGGCGGTCGCCAGGGCGCCCGCGTTGCAGTGCGTCAGCACCCTGGCATCGCGGGGGAAAAGCTCCGCCCCGAACCGTCCTATCGAGCGGTTGGCCGCGATGTCCTCCCGCATGATGGCGAGCGCCTCGTCCCGCATCGCGGCCGCCAGGGATTGCGTGCTGCCGCGCTCCGCCTCGAATCGGCGGCGCATCCGATCGATGGCCCAGAAGAGATTGACCGCTGTCGGGCGGGTCGCGGCGAAAAGCCGCGCCAGCGCCTCGAAGCGCTCCCGGGAGCCGGCCGGCTGACCCCCATCCCGGGTGAAGCCGAGGGCGATCCCCATCGCCGCCGCGACCCCGATCGCCGGTGCGCCCCGGATCACCATGTCACGGATGGCATCGGCCGCCTCCTGCGGGGTCCGCAGGGTCAGATAGACCTCGTCCGACGGGAGGAGGCGCTGGTCGAGCATGACGATCCCCGCCTCGGTCCACTCAATCGTCTTGAACATGCCACGCATGTTACCGGAAATCATTGAAAGGGCGCAATTTGCCAATTGCCCTTTCATCAGTCCCGCACCATCTTCAAGAGGAGGGAAAACATGCTGGAGGAATCTGTCGGTCCCGCTGGGCGGCAAAGCGATTCGAGCGGTCCAGAAAGTGTTTGACAAGGAAAGGGTTTCACCGTATCTCTCGAGGAGCGTGAGTGCGTGACGTGACGTGTTGGTCTGCCTAACGGTGTGCGAATCTCCGTGACGGGCCCCCTGCCCTGATTGAGAAGGCCGGGGGCCGGTTTCATTTTGGAGAGAAATGATGCAGCAGCATCGGCGTGCCCGTAGCGCGTGGATAGGCGTCACCGCGGGCCTGGCGATCGCGGCGGCGGTCATCGCCGGGGTGGCGTTGAGCGTGGCGGGGCGCGGCGGGGTGCCGGGCCCCGGGCCACCGGACGAACGGTCGAAGGCCCGTCGAGTCTCCGGGGACCCCTATTTCGGGCCGGACAGCTCGTACCACTTCTGGAACCGTACCCGGCAGCCTCACGGTGTGCAGCGCCCGGCCGGACTGTCGCCGTTCGGGGAGGGCTTCAAACAGGCGTGGGGCAGGCGGGCGGAACAGGCCGGCCGTGTGGCGACCTCACTGGGGCGGGTCGATCTCAAGCGCCAGGCGTTTCTGCAACACCTTCCCGAGGTGCTGCGCACTCGTCCGACCGTTCCGATGAAGGGGCGCGGCGGCATGGCCGTCGGCGTCAACATCGTGCAGATCGAGGTGGAGGCGATGGCGGCTCTCGGGCCCGCCGGCGTCGAGAAGTCGCTGCGGGCAGGCGGTCGCGTCGTCGGCATCCTGCCGGAGCGTGCGTGGATGGTGCACAGCGGCAACCGCCAGCAGATCGAATACCTCGCCGATCTCGACATCATCGCAGCGGCCATGCCTTATCACCCCGGTCTGAAGATCGATCGCGGCGTCGGCCGCACGCCTCTAATCGAACGCGCCCGGGCGTTGAGCGGTTCGCTCGAGCTGCTGGTGGCGGCCTGGCCGGGTGCGACGCCGGATGACCTCGATGCCATGCGCCGGGGGGTGGAGCAGGCGGTCGGCACCGCCGTGGTGCGGCCGTACGAGGAGGGACGCGTCCTGCAGGTCACGGCGCAGCCGCGCGAGGTGGCGCGCATCGCCGCGGTCGACGAGGTGAGCGCGGTCTGGGAAGAACCGGAGTTCTGGTTGTACAACGCCGAGGCGCCCACCATCGTCATGGTCGGCAGCGTGGAGGACTCGCTCGGCGCGCGCCCCTTCCATGACATCGGCCTCGACGGCGGCGGAATCGACACCAACGGCGACGGTATCCGGGTGAACGACGGGACCGATATCGTACCGCCCCAGCTGCTGGCGGAGACCGACAACGGCGTCAGCCTCGACAGCGTGAATTTCTCGCAGACCGCCACCCGGGTCACCACCAGCTTCGAACTCGGCCTCTGCGATACGTCGACCGGTTTCTGCTCCTTCGGCCGCGTCGGCGAGCCGTGCACCGGAGATCTCGAATGCGACGTGCTCGACGCGCCGATCGGTCCACGGCATCGTAAAGTGCACGTCATTCAGGGAGTGGCCGACACCGGACAGACCTGCGACAGCGGCCTGTCGGGCAGCGGCACCCACGGCAACGTGGTGGGGGCGGCGATGGCCGGCTGGCCTTCCGCCGTGGGCGCCTTCGCCAGCAAGCCGCTCGGCCTCGGCAACCCGGTCGACACCGGCATCAACCTGGACGGGGTGGCGCGCGGCGCGCGCCTCATCGTGCAGGATGCGGCGGCCCCCTCGCGCTGTGTGATCGACGAGCTGGTCGAGCAGGGCGGCAACGTGACGCCGGGCAATCTCTCGGTGCGGCTGCAGACAGCGCGCGACGCGGG
>CBDUYA010000010.1:0-18871 GCA_965371335.1 uncultured bacterium
CGCACAGCAGTCGGGCTGACAATATTTATCATCGCCGCTTTGATCTGCTTCTTGTTGGGATCTCCGCTCAGCTTGCGGTCGGAACTTTCCACCAGAGGCATCACTACCAGCATTAGCAAAGCTGAGGAGCCTGTTGCAGCAGCTTCACGGCTGCAAGGCCTGTCTGACTTTGTCAGTCTGGCAAAACAACTAGGCCCTGCGGTGGTCAACGTGTCGACGACACGGGCAAACAGTAGAACCCGAGTATCTCCGAGTCCTTTTGGGCAAGAGGATCCGCACAGTGAATTCTGGGAGAGATATTTCGGTGGCCCTCTCCCAGGGGGTATGGCGAGGGAGGGCGATCTGCAAAAGGCGCGTCTGTACCTCGAAAAGATGATCGGCTATGCGAACCACCTTGGTCTTTATGCCGAGGAGCTGGGCCCGAGCGGCGAGCACCTCGGCAATTATCCGCAGGCCTTCACCCACCTCGCCCTGATCAGCGCGGTGTACGACCTCGACCGGAAGCTGGCGGACGACTGACGGACAGGCTCCCAGGTCCGGCCGTGGCAGGCGGCCGGCGCGATTTCCCGGCCCGCCCTTCCCTCCAGGCCGTGACTGTGCCAGAATCAGGCACTTCGACAGGCCATAATCAAGCTGATCTGGAGCGGAGGGAATTCATGAAGGCAACCGTCAGGGATGCGTCCAATGTACGGATCGTCGATCTGAAGGGAAAAATGACGCTGGGAGGGGGCGACGTCATAGTGCGCGATATCGTCTCCAACCTGCTGAAGGAAGGTCACAAGCAGATCGTCCTCAATCTGTCCAAGGTGGATTACATCGATTCCGCCGGCATCGGAGAGCTGGTTGCCAGCAAGAAGCGGGCGGCCGCCCAGGGCGGCGACGTGCGGCTGCTGCTCCCCTCCGAGTCGGTCTACAAGGTGCTGTCGATCGTCTCCCTGCATCTGATCTTCCAGATCTTCGAGGAAGAGGGGAAGGCGATCGGATCTTTTTGAGGATCTTCCCCGGTCGCACGTTTGAAGACCCTGACGATCGAGGTGCGCGCGGATGAGCAGGGACATACCCTGCAGGCCCTGCTCCATGAGCGGGGAGGCTTCAGCCACGCCGAAGCGCGGGGCCTGATCGACGCCGGCGCCGTCCGCGGCCCTACGGCGATCGCGCCCGGACAGTATGCCCGCCGTGTACGACCCGGCGAACGTTACATTATCCGCCATGAAGAAGGCCGCCGTTATCGTCCTCGCGCGGTGGCCCGCCCCGGACGGGGCTACCGCATCGTTCACCAGGACCGTCACCTGCTGGTGATCGACAAGGAGCCCGATCTCCTGAGCGTGCCGACCTCCCTGCGCCGGGAAGAGAGCCTGGTCGATCGACTGCTGGAGGCGGAGCGGCGGCGGGGCGTGCGCCGGCCGGCCCTCTACGCGGTTCACCGGCTCGATCGGGACACGTCGGGGCTGATTCTGTATGCGCGGACCCGGCAGGCGCTGGAAGGGTTGAAGCAGCAGTTCGCCGCCCGCGACGTCGAACGCTGCTACGTGGCGGTGGCGGCCGGTGTCATACGCGCCACCCGGGGCCGGTTCACGAGCCGGCTGGTCGAGGACCGGAAGACTCTGAAAATGCGCTCGGTGCCGGGAGGCGATGCGGGAAAAGAGGCGATTACGGACTACCAGGTGACGGAGCGCCTGCCGGCGGCAACCGTTCTGTCCGTCCGGCTCGCCACCGGGCGCAAGAATCAGATTCGCGTCCACCTGGCCGAGGCAGGCCATCCACTGGTCGGTGACCGGCGCTACGGACGGCGCTCCCCGTTGATCGGCCGGACCGCCCTGCACGCCCGCTCACTGGCCTTCGTCCACCCCGTGAGCGGCCGGCCGGAGCGCTTCGAGTCGCCGCTGCCCGGCGATCTGAGACGGCTCATCCGCCAACTCCGGGTGCGATCCGGCTAGATGCAGTATCCTTAGGAGGCCTTCAGGCGAAGAGGGGTTTATGGCGACGTCACCAGCATCCGAGGCCAGGAAACCGGGAGAGAAGGCGCAGCACGACTCGCTCACGGTGGTCGACAACCGCACCGGCAAGTCGTACGAGCTCCCGATCGCCGAGGGGACGATCCGCGCCATGGACCTGCGCCAGATCAAGGTCTCCACGGACGACTTTGGCCTGATGACCTACGATCCCGGGTTCACCAACACCGCGAGCTGTCACAGCCGCATCACGCAGGTCGACGGCGAGAGGGGCATCCTCAATTACCGCGGCTACCCGATCGAGCAACTGGCGGAAAAGAGCACGTATCTGGAAGTCGCCTATCTGATCCTGAACGGGGAGCTCCCCTCCCGGGAGCAGTACGAACGGTGGACGCACAGCATCACGCACCACACCCTGCTGCACGAGAACATCAAGAAGTTCATCGACAGCTTCCGCTACGATGCCCACCCGATGGGGACGCTGGCCAGCACTGTGGCGGGGCTTTCCACCTTCTATGACGACGCCAAGAACATCTTCGACCCGGAGGCGCGCCGCAGCAACCAGTTCCGCCTCCTCGCGAAGGTGCCGACGCTCGCCGCCTTCGCCTACCGGCACAGCGTCGGTCTGCCCTACGCCTACCCGGACAACGAGCTGTCGTACACCGGGAATTTCCTGAACATGCTGTTCCGCATGACCGAGGTGAAGTACCGCCCCAACCCGATCATCGAACGGGCCCTCGACGTGTTGTTCATCCTGCACGCCGACCACGAGCAGAACTGCAGCACGCACGCCATGCGCAGCGTCGGCAGCTCGCACGTTGACCCGTACTCCTCGGTGGCGGCCGCCATCGCCGCCCTGTACGGTCCGTTGCATGGCGGAGCGAACGAGATGGTTCTGCGGATGCTGCGGGAGATCGGCTCGAAGGATCGCATTCCGGCGTATCTCGACAGGGTCAAGCGTGGCGAGGTCCGGCTGATGGGCTTCGGCCACCGCGTCTACAAGAACTACGACCCGCGGGCGCGCATTATCAAGGAAATCGCCGAGCAGGTGTTCGAGGTGAGCGGACCAAACGCGCTTCTCGACATCGCCCTGGAACTGGAGCATATCGCCCTGCAGGAAGATTACTTCGTGGAGCGCAAGCTCTATCCGAACGTCGATTTCTACTCCGGTCTCATTTACCAGAGCCTCAAGTTCCCGGTCGAGATGTTCCCCGTGCTGTTCGCCATTCCCCGCACTGTCGGCTGGCTGGCGCAGTGGGAGGAGATGATTCTCGACCCGGAGCAGCGCATCTCCCGGCCGCGGCAGATCTACACGGGACCTGAGCGCCGCGACTACGTTCCGATGGGTGAACGCTCCTGACGGGGAACTCGGTCCAGCGGGTTCTTCTTCTCCTCCCGACCAATACGTATCGCGCCGGCGATTTTCTCGCTGCGGCCGAGCGTCTTGGAGTCGACGCGGTGGTCGGATCCGGGAGGCGCCAGGCGCTGCAGGACATCGCCCCCGGCCGCACCCTCACCCTGACGCTCCACCGGCCCGAAACGGCGGTGCGGCAGATCCTCGAGTTCACAGCAGGTCGCTCCCTGTCGGCCGTCATCCCGACCGACGAGGCGACGGCGGTGGTTGCGGCGCTCGCCTCCGAGCGTCTCGGGCTGCTGCACAATCCCCCCGCAGCGGCCCGGGCGGCGGGCCGCAAGGATCTCCTGCGTGCGCTGCTGGCCTCGGCCGGTGTGCGGTCGCCCCGCGCCGTCGTCGAGAGCCGCAGAGCCGATCCCGTTGCCGCCGCCCGGCGCGCCCGCTATCCATGCGTCCTCAAGCCGACGTTCCTCTCTGGAAGCCGGGGGGTGATCCGCGCCGACGATACCGGCGGCTTCGTGGCGGCGTTCACGCGGATCGCTGCTCTCCTGTCCCGCCCGGAGCTCGTCGAGGCGGGTGGGGGAGCGGCGGATTCCGTGCTGGTGGAGGAATTCGTTCCGGGAACGGAGGTCGCCCTGGAAGGGCTGCTGGTGAAAGGCCGGCTGAAGGTGCTTGCCCTGTTCGACAAGCCGGATCCGCTCGACGGCCCGTATTTCGAGGAGACCATTTACGTCACACCATCGCGTCGCGAGGTTGGTGAACAGGATGCCATCGTCGCCGTGACGGCCGCGGCGGCGGCCGCCATCGGTCTGCGCGAAGGTCCGATCCATGCCGAGCTGCGCGTGAACCAGGAAGGCCCCTGGCTCATTGATCTCGCCGCGCGCTCGATCGGAGGGCTGTGCGCCCGGGCGCTCCGCTTTGGCGCCGGGATCTCGCTCGAAGAGGTCATCCTGCTGCACGCCACCGGCCGGGATGTCGGGCGATATGAACGCCGGCCGGGCGCCGCGGGGGTGATGATGCTCCCGGTCGCGCGCGCCGGGACCCTGGCCGCGATCGAGGGGCTTCAGGCGGCGCGGGACGTCGCCGGGGTCGGCGAGGTCACCTTCACCGCCACGCGCGGCCGCCGCCTCGTCCCGCTTCCTGAAGAGTCGATGTATCTTGGATTCATCTTCGCCAACGGCGAGACTCCCGCGCAGGTCGAGGACGCGCTGCGCCAGGCGCACGGACATCTGAGGATCAGGATCGAACCGCACGCCGATTAATCATCCGGAGTTCACGGAGGGGGCCGGCGCCGCCGCGTCGCTCCTGGTCCTCAACTGCGCCACCCTTGTCCCGCCTCCCACGCCGATCTATAGTCGATGGCAACCTCCCCGCTGATCGCCGGGGGATGAGGTTGTTCCCATGGACAGGTTGGACCATGGGCGGGAATAGGGGGAGATCGTCGCCCGTTGCGACGAGTACACCGGGAGCGAGGAACGTCTGGCCGCTGAGGATGTGAAGCGATGAGGAGACAATCGTATTCGGCCGCCTACCCCGTCGTCACCCTGGGCGCGAAGTACCTCGTCATGGGACATCTGCTGCGCCGCAATATTCTGGCGTCGCGGGCGCCGGCCCGCCGGGCGGCATACGATCTGATCTGCAGCCATCCGATCCTCCGCCGCAAGGGGCGACTCCTCCACCTGCAGGTCAAGTGCCGGTTGGCGAGCGACAGCGATCGCGGCTTTCCGGTTCAGATCCAGACTCTCGAGAAAATCGATTTTCTGGTGCTGGTCTTCCAGAACATCGGCGACTTCTACCAGCGCTCCCCGGACACGCCGGCCCGCACCGGGGCCCGTGAGCCGGAGTTCTTTACCTTTCCAGTCTCCTACATCCGCGAGCATCTGCGCCGGGAGAACGGTGAGGCACGCGTCGAGACCGGCGGTCTCGACATCGTGCGCTTCAAGAACGACGCGGGGTTCGAGCAGATCGCGGCGGCCCTCGGGATTCCCTACCCGGACTAGTGGAGAACGCAGGGGGCGGCGTGTCGCAGGGGATCTGGCGGATGGGGGTCACTGAGCTGGCGGATGCCATCCGCGCCGGCGATCTCTCCTGTCGCGAAGTGGTGCGCGCCCACCTCGATCGCATCACCTCGATCAATCCCCGGCTCAATGCCGTCACCCACTGCCTGGAAAACGAGGCATTGCGCATGGCGGACGAGGCGGATGCCGTCTCGCCGGACGGCGATCGGGGCGGGGCGCTGCGCGGCGTGCCTTTCACCTTGAAGGAGAACATCGACCTGGTCGGATCGGCCTCCACGCAGGGGTCACGCGCCCTGCGGGGCGCCGAGCCGACCTGCGACGCGCCGCTCGTCGAGCGTCTGAAGCGGGCCGGCGCCATTCCGATTGCGCGGACCAATCTTCCCGACTTCGGTCTGCGCTGGCACACCGATTCGGCCCTCTACGGCCCCACCCTCAACCCCTGGGATGCAGCCCGCACGCCGGGCGGATCGAGCGGCGGGGACGCGGTCGCCGTCGCCACCGGCATGGCGCCGGCCGGGATCGGCAACGACTACGGCGGCTCGCTGCGCTATCCGGCCCAGTGCTGTGGCATCATGGCGTTACGGCCTTCGCCGGGGCGCATTCCGCAGGCGAGCTCGACCCTGCCGGGCGAGCGCCCGATGGGCGTTCAACTGTTCGCGGTGCAGGGCCCGATGGCGCGACGGGCGGGCGACCTGCGCCTGCTGTTCGAGGTGATGCGCGGGGCCGACGCCCGCGATCCATGGTCGATCCCCGACCCGCAGGAGGAACCGCCATCTTCCCGATTGCCGCGCGTCGCGATGACCATCGATCCGGGAGGGATGGGGGTCGATCGTGGGGTCGCCGCGGCCGTCCGTCGCGCGGGCAACGTCCTCGCGGGGGCCGGCTATGAAGTGCAGGAGGTCGAGCCACCGCTGCTGGAAGAGGCGTTCGAGCTGTTTGCCGATCTCACCTTTGCGGAGATCCGGGCGCTGACCCTGCCGATGGTCCGTCCGCTCGCCTCGCCGGAGGCGATCCGGTATCTGGAGCTGACCCTCGCCACCCGATCGCCGCGCGATCCGATCGACTACATGCGAGGCCTCGGTGATCGCACCCGGATCGCGCGCATCTGGGCGGCGTTTGCGCTCGATTTTCCTTTGCTCCTCGGGCCGGTCTCGACCGATCCCCCCTTCGTGGTCGGCTTCGACGTCGCCGGCGTGGAGGAAGCGGGGGCGCTGTTTCGCTCGATGCGGCTGGTGATCAGCGCCAGTCTGCTCGGTCTGCCGGCCATCGCCGTGCCGGTCGGGACGGCGGACGGCCTGCCGCAGAGCGTTCAGTTGATCGGGCCGCGCTTCGGCGAGACGCTCTGTCTCGACGCGGCGGAGGCGATCGAGCGATCGTGCGACGCGCTGACGCCGATCGAACCGCGCGGAGATCCGGGGATTGATGATGTCCGATGACCTGGTGCGGGTGTTTCAGACCGCCGACAGCACGCTGTTACCGATCATCAAGTCGCTGCTCGACGGGGCCGGCATTCCCCACATCGTGCAGGGCGATCACGCCCTCGGCCTGCTGCCGCTCGGCCCCTTCGGGACGGGTGTCACACGCGGGCTCCTGGGAGCCATTGTGCTGGTGCCGCGCGAACACGCCGCCGCTGCCCAGGAGATTCTGACCGCTGTTCCGCCGTCCGACGCGGGAGGGGATCCGGAGGAGTAACGCGCTCTTCCGCGGAGCTTGTCGATGATCTGTCCGAACCGGTCATGCCAGCACCTGAAACGCTACGGCGTGCCGGCCGATTTGCCCTTCGGCACCCGATCCTGCCCGGCCTGCGGCGGCCGCCTCGAGGAGGAGCCCGCTGCCGGGCCGGCCGATCAGGAGGGCGTGCGCCTCGTGGCCATCGTCGGGTTCGGCGAGCCGCATGCGGCCTATCTGGCGAAGGGGAGACTGGAGACGGAAGGGGTGATGGCGCGCGTCGCCGGCGAACATGTGGCGAGCTTGAACGCGATGTTCGCCGATACGGGAGGTCTGATCCGGCTGGAGGTGGCGCCCGACGACGTCGATCGGGCGATCGAAATCCTCGCTCACGATCACCGCGAAGCGATTCCCTCCGAGGGAGGCGAGCGGCCCCCGAGCGAGGCGGCTCACGCCGTCTGCCCGCGTTGTGGTTCCGCTTCGGTCGTCGAGGAGAAAAGAGGCGGGGGGACACTGCTCGGTGCGGTGATGGCGCTATGGCGGGGCCCGCGTGCCCGCTGCCTGACCTGCGGCCATCGCTGGCAGGGGAACGGCGGCTAGACCCCCGCCCGGGGGGGGCGGTGAGGGTCCAACTGACCCTCGGTCGGCTCCGCTCAGCAGAACCACGGCTCGGTCAGGCGCGGTGGACGCGCCCGGTCGTGGGGAGAGGGCGGGTCGGGAACCGGCTGCAAGCGATCATCGGCCGCTTCGCCCGCGGCGATCGCTTTGGCCAGCCGGCGGATCCGGAAGAACGTGACCCGGGGGTCCTCCCCGGTGCCGGCGGCCTCCTTGACCAGCGAGCCCACCTCCCGCTGCAGCCGGTCGACGCGCGGGTCGGAATGGCTCCAGGTGTAGGTGAAGCGCTCGCGATCGATCGGTTCAAGAAAGGGCCGCAGCTCCGTCCGCCTTGCCAGCAGCGATCCGGGGGGTATCAGCAGCCGGATCGACAGTTGCACCGGGTCGATATGATCGATCAGATCCTCCGCGGCGATGAAATCGAGCAGCGAGCGATAGTCGTGCAGGCCGCTCCAGGGGGTGAACGGCACCAGCGTGGGGCGCAACGCGATGCCGGCCTGCCGTGCGTGATCGAGGACCTCCACCAGGTCGGCCGCCGTGTGCCCCTTGTCGAGGATCTTCAGCACGGTCGGGCTGAGCGACTCCATGGCCGTCACGATGAACAGGCATCCCCGGCGGGCCAGATCCGGCAGCCGCTCATGATGCTGACGGAGATGCGTCACCTTGGCGGTGAAATCGAAGGTCAGGTCGGGGAACTCAGTGTGCATCGCCTCGACGATGTCGAGGACATGACCGGGTCCGTTGAAGAAGTCGGCATCGGCGAAGGTGATATGCGTCGCCCCGGCGCGTACCTGATTGCGGATGTCGCTCAGGACGATGTCACGCGGGACGATGAAGAAGCGCCCTCCGTAGACGGGAGGAAGCGGGCAATGGCGGCAGAAATGGAGGCACCCCCGGGTTGCCTCGACCTGGCCGGCGATGCGGGTCCTCCCGTCGTGCTCGAGCCGGGCGTAGCGATCCAGCGGCGGGAGCGCGTCGCGGCTCGGGACGGCGAAACGGATCCGCTGCAGCCACGGTGACTCGGGACGCGAGGCCGTGCGCACTCCCGGCGGTGGTGCGGCGCCGCGATCGATGCTCTCCGCCAGGCGCAGCAGAGGCTCCTCGAATTCTCCGCCGATGATCGAGGTGGCCCCGTGATCGGCCAGCAAGCTGGTGGCGTTGAGCGAAGCATAGGAGCCGTAGAAACAGAGGTGACAGTCGGGGTTCAACTCCCGGATCTGCGCCGCGGCACGGACGCCGATGCGCAGTGCGGTGTGCATCGGCACCGCAATGGCGATCAGGCGCGCCCGGCGGATCGCTTTGGGGTGCAACTGCTCGGTCGCCAGATCGAGAACCGCCGGCCGGAAGCCGGCCTCCTCGAACAGGGCGAGGGGGGAGGCGATCGCCAGCGGCTGGCGTCCGAGGTCGTAGCACGATACCAGCAGGACGACACCGGGGCTCTTCAGCATAGTCGGTACCGGGTGCGGCCGCCACCAGCCGCTGCGCCAGCGGCGCGCCCGGCGGGCGCCTTACTTGGAGGGTTGATAGAAGGGGTTCGAACCGCCGGCATGATCCGTCTGGTCGACGACGCCGGCGATCTGGGGAATCTCATCTCGCAACGTCGCCTCGATTCCCTGCTTGAGGGTGACGTTCACCATGCCGCACCCCTGACAGCCGCCGCCGAGCATCAGAAAAACGACCTTCTCCTTGACCTCGAGCAGTTCCACGAACCCGCCGTGCCCCGCTACCGCGGGGTTGATCATCTCGTCCAGAATCTTCTGGACCTTATTCTTGATGGTCTGGTCGTCCAGTGGCTCCATTCGGCTCCCCCGATCGGTATCAAGATACCGTCATTCGGGGCGCATTTCAACCGCCATCGCGCCAAGCCCGGTCAGGGCGCCGGAAAGGTCCCGCCGGGAGGGGGGATCCGGAGGGTCCCCGCCGGCGTATGATCGGGCGCGGCCGGCGGGTGCGGCCGGCGGGAGGAGGCCATCCAAATGCAGATCGAAATCCTCTACCAACCATCCTATTCGCTGGCCATCGTGCGCCTCGGTCCGAACGAATCGGTTCAGGCCGAGTCAGGGGCGATGGTCAGCATGACCGCTAATATCGACATCGAAACCGCCATGAAGGGGGGCGTGTTCGGGGCTCTGAAGCGCTCCATGCTCGGCGGAGAAACTCTGTTCGCCAACACCTTTACCGCGCGCAACGGAGCCGGTGAGATCACGCTGGCGCCGTCGCTGCCCGGCGACATCACCTCGCTGAATCTGGATCAGGAGACGCTGTTCGTTCAGTCAGGGTCGTTTCTGGCCGGGGAGCCGCACATCGATCTCGACGTCAAGTGGGGAGGTGCGCGCACCTTCTTCGGCTCGGAAGGCCTGGTCCTACTGCGGGCGAACGGCAGCGGGCCGATCATTATCTGCTCCTATGGCGCCATCCACCGGGTGCGCCTGGACGGAGCCCAGCCCTACATTTGCGATACGGGGCACGTCGTTGCGTTCACGCAGGGGCTGACCTTCGACGTGCGGCGGGTCGGCGGCTGGAAATCGACGCTGCTGTCGGGGGAGGGGCTGGTGTGCGAGTTTCGCGGCCAGGGCGATCTGTATCTGCAGACCCGATCCACGCAGGCGTTCCTGTCGTGGCTCATCCCGAGGCTCCCCGGACGGAGCGGCGGCGGTGGCGGTGGCCGCGGCCGCGGCGGCGTGCTCGGCAATCTGCTGCGAGGCGACTGAGGCGGCGGCCGAGTGTCTGGAGATTTCCGACCTGCTACACTAGAATGACGCTTCGCGGTCGATCGACCCGGTCGCTCCAGCCCGCCGTCGTCGCGGGTCGTTACCGATGGAGGTCTCTTGATCCGCAGTTCCTCAGGCGTCATACTCGCTCTCGGCCTTGCCGGGGCGATGCTCTTCTCATCCGGCGGATGTTCGAGCCCGGGAGGTCCGGCCGCAGGCGAGCCGGAGCGCGTTCTCGTGCAACATGTCCTCGTCTCGTTCGTCGGCAAGCTGCCGGGCAAGTCGATCCGGCGCAGCGAGGAGGAGGCGCGCCGCCTGGCGCTGGAGATTTTCGAGCGGGCCGGGTTGGGAGAGGACTTCGATGCGCTGGTGAAGGAATATACCGACGACAGCCATCCGGGGATCTACGGCATGGCCAATCGGGGGGTCGATCCGCAGGAAGAGAACGAGTACCGGCGTGAGGATATGGTCCCCGGCTTCGGAGACGTCGCCTTTGGTCTCGCGCCGGGCGGCTTCGGCCTGTGCGAGTTCGAGGCGATGAAGAGCCCCTTCGGATTTCATATTATCAAGAGGTTGCAGTGAAAATCGTGCCATGGACCGTCGCTGTCGTCCTGACCGTTCTTGCCGGACTGACGCTGTTCCTGATCTCCTGCGAGACCCCGCCCTCGGGTGATGCCGGCGGGGAGACCGCCGCCGGGACGGACGGCGAGGCGGCTGCCGGCCGGGATCCTGCCCGGGCGCCGCGCCAGCCTCCCGTGGTCTTGAACTGGATCGCCCTGGAGCAGGTGTCGCCGATCGTCGGCGGGGACGGGACCCTCGGCGAAGCGCTCGGGCTCGAGATGCCGGACGGAGCTTTCCATGAGGTCATCGCGCGAGGTGAGACGGTGCCGGTGAGCGGCGGCTTCACGCTGGCGACGGCCGTGCAGAATCAGCGTGAAATGACGGTCCACGTCCTGCGCGGCAACGCCGATCGGGCCGCGGAGAGCACCTCTCTCGGCTGGTACCGGATTGAAGAGATCCCCCCCGGGCCGGAGAAGGAGACCCTCATCACCCTCGTTCTCCGGGTTGCCGACAACGCCGTCGTCGGAGCGGCGATCATGCCGCGCGAACGGATCACGCTGCGCATGGTTCCCTCCGCGCCCCCTCCCGGGCGCTGAGCGGAGCGCGCCCCCCGAGGTCCATGCCGAAAGACGTTTACTTTTGTGTCGACATCGAGGCGAGCGGCCTGGTCCCGGCGCTTTACAACATGGTCTCGATCGGCGTGGTGCCGGTGGCGAACTCCGGCGGCAGCGACGGAAAGTGGCAGGCGTCCGCCAACGAGCTCTACGTCGAACTGAAACCGATCGCGCCGGGATTCGAGCCGCAGGCGATGGCGATCCACGGCATCACGCGCGAGCACCTGGAAGCGCATGGGACGCCGGCCGAGGAAGCGATGAGGCGCCTCGACGAGTTCGTCGCCCGGCAGCGGAAACGGGGCCGCGCCGTGTTCGTCGGCCACAACGCGGTGTTCGACTGGTCGTTCATCGCCTACTACTTCGAGATCTACAAGATTCCCAATCCGTTCGGCTATAAGGGCCTTGATACCAAGGCGCTCGCCATGGGGCGTCTCGGAATCAGCTGGTTCGAGACCAGCAAGGAGAATCTGCAGGCGCTCCTGCCGTCACTGCCTCCCGAAGACAAGGCCAAGCTCCACCGCGCCGACTACGACGCGCGCTACCAGGCCGAGATCCTCTGCGCCCTGCTCAACCTGCCGGCGCCGGCGCGCCCTTCCTCCCCGGCGTCTCCCGGCGGAACGGAGGAATAGTCGAGGCCGACCCGGCGTACAATGAGCCATGCCCGGAGCGGAGAAGGTCGGCGAATTCGCCATCTGGTACGTCGTCTTCCTCTTGACCCTGACGATCCATGAGGGGGCGCATGCCCTGGTGGCCTGGATGGGCGGGGACGACACCGCCTATCGTGGCGGTCAGGTGTCGCTCAACCCCTGGCCGCACGTCCGGCGGGAGCCGTTCGGCACGGTGCTCGTCCCGCTCCTGACCTTCATGTGGTCGGGGTGGATGATGGGGTGGGCCTCGGCTCCCTACAATCCTTCCTGGGGGCGCCGGTATCCGCGGCGGCTGGCGGCGATGTCGGCCGCCGGGCCGGCGGCCAACTTCCTGCTCATGGCGGGCGCTTTCGTGGCTATCAGGATCGGGCTCGGCGCCGGCCGGTTCGTCGCCCCGGGTGAGGTCAACTTCAGTCACGTGGTCGGTGTGCCGCCCGGGACGCCGGATGGCTCACTCCTCTATGCCGCCGCCTTCACCCTGTCGGTGGCGTTGAATCTCAATCTGCTTCTCTTTCTCTTCAATCTGATACCGCTCCCGCCGCTCGACGGGAGCGGCGTGCTGCAGGGGCTCTTTCCGGCGACGGCGGGCCGCCTCTACGGTTCGCTGGCCGGTAATCCGATGCTGTCGCTTTTCGGGCTGCTGGTCGCCTGGCGCATCTTCGGGTACACTTTCGGGCCGGCATTCAAGGTCCTGCTGGTGCTCCTGTATCCCGACGTTTCTTATTCCTGAGGCCGACTTTGACCAACATCCGCCCGACCCGATCGACCCTCATCAGCGTCACGTCCGCGCTTCTCATCAGCGGTCTGGCCGCACCCGCCGCCGCCGGCGGGGGAGCGAACGACTCATCGTCCCGGCCCGATCTCTTCGAGGTCGGCCGCCCCGTTCCCCCGATCGTCCTGCCCGCGGCCGCCGACGGGCGCCCGCTCTCTCTGGCTGACTTCCGGGGCAGGAAAACGATCCTGCACGTCTTCGCCTCCTGGTGAGCCGGCTGCCGCGTGCACGTGCCCGGGTGGCACGAAGCGACCGCAGAATTGCAGGCCGGGGGAAAACTGCAGATGGTCGGCATTATCCAGGAGCAGCACCCCGATCGCGCCCGCCTGTTCATGCAGTGGAAGAAAATGAACTGGCCGCTCATGGTCGACTCGCTCGGCCTGCTCGGTGTGGCGGTCGTCCCGATCACGGTGGCGATCGACGAGCATGGCATCGTCCGTGGCGTTGGTCTGCGGAGATCGGAAGCGGCATCGTTCGCGCGAACGTTCGTCGAGACGGAGTTCCCGCCGCCGGACGATGCGCCGCCCGTCCCGGCGGCCCGGCCCGACATCGACGGGCTGCGACCTCCGCCCGCGACGCGCGATCCCGCGGCATGGCGCCGCTTCGGCGATGCGCTGATCGTCTGGGAGAGAGAGAAGGGGGTGGAGGAGGCGATTGCGGCCTATCGCACCGCGCGGCGACTCGATCCGGAAGATGGGGTGACCCGGTTCCATCTCGGCGTGGCCTACCGGATGCGCTACGACTCGGACCGGCGCGAGCCGGGAGACTTTCAGAACGCGGTGAACGGATGGTCGCAGGCCCTCACGATCGATCCGAACAACTATATCTGGCGGCGCCGCATTCAGCAGTACGGGCCGCGTCTCGATAAGCCGTACCCGTTCTACGACTGGGTGCCGCTGGCCCGTGGCGAGATCGCGGCGCGCGGCGGGGAGCCACGGCCGCTGGTGGTCGAGCCGGAGGGCGCTGAATTCGCCGGCCGGGAGACATCGTTCACGCCGGACGGGCAGACCGGGGAGCCCGACCCCGCAGGAAAGATCCTCCGTGACAAGGGACACCTGGTGGATGCGGAGACCATCGTCGTACCGCCGACCAGGGATTCCGGCATGGCGGCGCGGGTGCACCTGGTGTTCCGCCCGCTCGCCTCGGCCGCAGCCCACTGGAATAACGAGGCGGACGATCTCATGGTCTGGGTCGATCCGCCCGCCGGCTGGCAGATCGATCGCCGCCGGCTCACCGTCCCCAATCCCCGCCAGGTGCTGAGCGAAGAAACGCGCCGCGTCGAGTTCGAGCTGAAACGGCTCAACGGCGCGCCGCCGGCGGGGGGACCGGCCCGCGGCATGGCGTACGCCCTGTACTACGTCTGCGAGGGGATCGACGGAACCTGTCTCTACCGGCGCCAGGACATCGACCTGGTCATTAATGGCGAGGGGCAGCGCGGGGCGGGTTAGTCGTTTTAGGAGCACGCCTCCTCACGCTGCAGATCGGCGGTCGCCTCCTCCCACTGATCGTACAGGTGGGCCAGCTCGATCTCGATCGACTTCTTCTCTTCCCCGAGGCTGCGCGCCAGGCCCGGCTCCTTGTAGGTCTCGGACGAGCCCATCGCCGTCTCGACCTCCTTGAGGCGGGCTTCGAGCGGCTCGATCCCCGATTCGATCGTGGCGACCCGGTTACGGTAGAAGCGCAGGTCCCGGTTGCGCCGGTTGCGCGCCTCCGCTTCGACGCGCCGCCGGGCGGCGGCGTTGCGGGGCGGCGTGGAAGGGGTGCCGGGGCCGGCGGACCGGTTGGGCTCCTCCTTCGCGGCCGCCGGCTCGCGTTCCGTCGTGCCGCCGCGACCGGACGGCGAGCGACCGGCAGCGCCAGCGGACTCTCCGCCACGACCGCCCGGCGCGCTCCGCCCGGCCGCCGGCTCGCCGCGCGCGGATGCCGCAAGGAAATCGTCGTATCCTCCGACAAAGAGCCGCAGCCGTCCGTCGCAAAATGCCGCCACCCGCGTCGCCACCTTGTTGATGAAGTAGCGATCGTGCGAGACGAACAGCAAGGTGCCACCGAATCCGGCGAGCGCATCCTCCAGCGCCTCGCGGGTCGGCAGGTCGAGATGGTTGGTCGGCTCGTCGAGCAGCAGGAAGTTGCCGGGATCGAGGGTCAGTCGGGCGAGGGCCAGCCGGTTCTTTTCGCCACCACTCAGGACCTCGACCTTCTTGAACACCGCCTCGCCCGAAAACTGGAAGATGCCGAGCAGCGAGCGGAGCTGCCCTTCGGGCCGCATGGTGGCCCACGCCTGGATCTCCTCCAGGACGGTGCGGCCGGGAGTGAGGCTCTCCAGCACGTGCTGGGCGAAGTAATGCAGGATCACCCGGTCGCCGATGTCAATGGCGCCGTCATCGGCCATCTCCCGTCCCGAGATCAAGCGCAGCAGGGTGCTCTTGCCGCAGCCGTTCGGGCCGATCAGGGCAATGCGATCGCCCCGCCAGATCTCCAGATCGAGCCGCTTCAGGACGGCGCGACCATCGTACGATTTGTCGACGCCGCCGAGCAGCGCGACGCGCTGGACCGAGCGCTGGACGCTCGGAAAGGTGAAACGCCAGCTCTGCTCCTCGGCCAGCAGCTCGGTGCGCTCCATTTTTTCCAGCATCTTGATGCGGCTCTGCACCTGGCGGGCTTTGGTCGCCTTGAAGCGGAAGCGCTCGATGAAGCGCTCCACCTGGGCGACCCGGTGCGCCTCTGAGGCCGCCTTCTTGACCGCCAGGGCGCGCGCCATCTCCTTCTCAGCGCGGTAGCCGTCGTAGTTGCCGGGCCAGACCCGCAGCCGCCCGCGATCCATCTCCGCGATCGACCCGACCAGGCGGTTGAGGGACGTCCGATCGTGCGAGACGATCACCAGGGCTGACGCGGTGTCGGAGAGGAACTTCTCCAGCCAGGCGACCGCCTCCAGGTCGAGATGATTGGTCGGCTCGTCGAGGAGCAGGTAGTCCGGTTGCCGCAGCAGGAGCGCCCCGAGCGCGGCGCGCATCCGGTAGCCGCCGGAGAACTCCCGGATCGGTCGAGCGTGATCGGCGGGCGCGAATCCGAGACCGCCGAGAATCGTCTTGGCCTGGGTCTCGATGGTGAAACCGCCCGCCGCCTCGAAGCGGTGCTGCACATCGCCGGAGCGGCGCATGAGCGATTCCATCCGTTCGCCGGTCGCGGTTGCCATTTCGTCGTGCAGCTTCTCGAGCTCCTTCTCCAGCACCGCGATCTCGGCGAACGGGGCGAGCAGCGCATCGAGCACCGTCCCCTCGGCGATGCGGGCGCCTTCCTGGGGCAGGTAGCCGAGCGACAATCCTCTGGTAATTGACACGGTGCCGCGGTCCGGCTCCTCCACGCCGGCGATCAGGCGCAGGATCGTCGTCTTCCCGGCGCCGTTCGGCCCCACCAGGCCGACGCGGGAGCGGGGGGCGATGCCCCAGTCGATCTCCTTCAGGACATCGTGAACGCCGTACGAACGGGAGACACCCTTGAGCCGGATCATTCGGGAAGTTTACATGAAAAGAAAAGGCCCTTCATGCGACAATCGGCGGCCCATGACGAAGCGCGCGAAAACGACGCGAAGAGCTGCGCGGCGCGGACTTGATCTGTCCGGTGCGGAGCAGCGGCGCCTGGAGCGGATGATCTCCGACCTGCTGCGCGGCTGGCGCGGGAGGCGCCCGACCGCCCCGATCCTCCCCTCCCGCGCCGTCTGGAAGAAGGGGTTGAGAAACTTCCAGGGCGCCCTGCCGCGTCGTGGCCAGTCCCTGCCGGCGCTCCGTCGCGATCTCGATCGGGTGCTGCGGCTGTCGCGGCGCAATGACAGCCCGCGCTTCTGGGGCTATGTCAATCCTCCGGGAACCGAGATCGGCGCGCTGGCCGACTGGCTGGCGGGCGGCATCAACCAGAACCTCAGTTGCTGGCGCTCCGCCCCGGGGGCGACGCTGGTGGAGCTGCAGGTGATCGACTGGATACGGGAGATGGTCGGGCTGCCGCGCGGCGCCGCCGGACTGCTGACCAGCGGCGGGTCGATGGCGAACCTGGCCGGCCTGGCGGCGGCGAGGGGGGCGGCGGTGTCGGCGGATCTGTATCGGCGCGGGCTACAGAGGGTGCGCGGCGGACCGCTGGCCCTGTATGCGTCGGAGGAGGTGCACCACTCGGTCGACAAGGCGGCGGCGATTCTCGGCATCGGCACCGACCAGGTGCGCCTGGTGCCGACCGACCGGCGCCAGCGGCTCGATGTCGAGGCGCTGCGCCGCATGCTGCGGACGGATCGGCGCGCCGGCCTGAAGCCGTTCTGCGTGGTCGCCAACGGCGGCACGGTGGTGAGCGGCGCCGTCGATCCGCTGCCGCAGATTGCGACCCTGTGCCGGCGCGAGCGGCTGTGGCTGCACGTCGACGCCTGCTACGGCGGCTTCGCCGCCTTGGCCCCGTCCGGCCGGCGGCTGATGAACGGGCTCGGACGCGCCGACTCGATCGCCCTCGACCCGCACAAATGGCTGTACGCGCCGCACGACGCCGGCTGCATTCTGTATCGTGACGGCGGCCCGGCGCGGCGCGCCTACCGGCTGGGGGCCGATTACATCAAGACCTTCGGTGCAACGCCGCTGGAGCAGTTCGCCTTCTGGGACTACGGCCCGGAGCTGTCGCGCCGCTTCCGGGCGCTGAAGATCTGGCTGGCGTTCAAGTACCACGGCGCCGCGACGCTGGCAGAGGCGATCGAGAACGACTTTCGTCTGGCGAACGTGCTCGCCGATAAGGTGAAGGACGCCCCCGATCTCGAGGTGCTCTCCAGAGGAGACCTGAGCATCGTCTGCTTCCGCTACATCCCGACCGGCCGCAAACGGAGCGATCGCCATCTCAACCGGCTCAACCAGGCGATCCTCCTCGCCCTGCAGGAAGAGGGAAAGGTGTTTCTCACTAACGCGCGGCTCGGCGGGCGCTTCGCGCTGCGGGCCTGCCTGCTGAATTATCGGACGACGCCGGCCGACCTCGACGAGCTGATCCGGCAGGTCATCCGGCTCGGCAGGCGGCTGTCACGCTGAAGGCCCGGTCAATCGGGGAAAGCGGCTGACGGGGCGAGTGCGTCGTCAGTCCGGGAAGTCGAGCCGGCGCATGATCTTCTGAAAGCGTTCGTCGGAGCGCAATGGGTCGAACGATGGATGCCAGAGCAGTAAGGCGACCTGGCCGTCGCGGAGATCGAGGGCCGTTTCGAGGTACTGCAGAGCCTTGGCGTTTTCTTTTCTCCCGGCATAGTACTCGGCCAGATCGAAGGCGGCCGCATCGCCCCGGGACTGCTGCCGTTCGAGCCGGAGCCGTTCGACGCCCGCGCGACCGGAGGAACGGTAGATTTCTCCCAGTCGCTCGGCGGCAACTGTCTGGCCGGTGGCCGTCAGCGCCCGCTGTCTCGCCGCGATCGACTCGTCGAATCGGCCTGTTTTCTCATAGTAGAATGCGAGGTCGAACCAGGCCTGTGGGAAGTCTTCTTCGAGGTCGAGCGCCCTGCGCACCTCCGCCACCGCGTCTTCGTAGCGACCGGCCACGGCCAGGGCCCGTCCGAGCGATACGGTGATGATCGGCGAGAGGGGATCGATCTCCTGGGCGCGTCGCGCCGCGGCGATCGCCTCCTCGTGCCGCAGCATCGCTCCAAGGAACTCGGAATACCACTGATGGGCGGTGGCGTAGTTTGGATTGAGCTCGATCGCCCTCCTGAACTCCCGCTCGGCCCCCTCCCAGTCCCAGTCGTAGTAGAAGAGGCAGTCGGCCAGCGTGGTGTGCGCTTCGGCGAGCGAATCATCGAGCTCGATCGCCTTCCGCGCCGCCGCCCGGGAGCGGGGCCGCGCCTCGCGAGGGGGAAGGCCGAGAAAGGATCCACCGCCCACAGCATAGGAGTCGGCCCCCCCGGCGGGGGCGAGGGCGAAGCCGGGATCCTCTTCGATCGCCGGCGGGAAAAAAT
>CBDUYA010000011.1:0-18381 GCA_965371335.1 uncultured bacterium
CCGAGGCCCCGCCGGAATCGGACGCCGAAGCGGAAGCCGGCAATGCCGAAGAGGCAGCGGACGACCCGGAAGCCCCGCCGGAGCCGGACGACCCGAATAAATAACTAGAAGGCGAGGATCACGGCCTCTGTGGCTCGCCCCGCAGGACGCCGAGGGCGCAGTGGTCCGGGTCGAGGTAGCGCCAGATCGCGTCGCTGACGTCCTCTCCCCCGACCGCGGCGATGCGCTCGGGATAGTCGAGCACCCCCTCAACGCCCACGCCACGAACCTCCGCATCGAGGTAGCGGACTGCCCGCGAGACGTTTCCCTGCAGGGCGATGGAATGCCGGCCGCGCAGATAGCGCACGGCGCGCTCGACCTCTTCCGTGCGCGGCCCATCCTGGCGCAGGTGGGCGATCTCACGGAACAGAACCTTACGGGCTTCGGCCTCGTCACCCGGCGAGGTGGCGAGGTAGACGGCGAACGCGCTCCCGCTGACGCGGTGATAGTTGAACGCGTGCACCGCGTAGGCCAAACCCCTCTTGCCGCGCACTTCCTCGAAGAAGCGCCCCCCAAGACCGGACGTGATCGCCTGCACGAGGTCGAGAGCGAAGCGCTCGGGCGATAACAGACCCGGGGTCGGAAACCCGACAATCTGGGCGGTCTGCTGCCGGCGGCGCGATTCGATCGCCTCGGCCGCACCCCACGCAATGACCTGACCGGGATCCTTGCCTCCGTGACCGTCATGGTCCCAATCGGCGACGCTGGTGCCGACCAGCTCGATTGCATCGTCGGCCGTGATGTCCCCCACCGCAGAGATCACCATCGCCCCCGGCACGACCGACTGGCCGTGCCACTTGACGAGATCCTCCCGCTTCAGGGCCTGGACCGGCGCTTCGAGCCCGAAGGTCGGCAACGAGTAGGGATGGCTGCCGAAGGCGGCCCGGCGGAAGAGCTGGAATGTGTAGGGCATTGACTGATCCTTGATCGCCTCCTGGGCGGTCAGCATCAGCCGTCTCTCCTTGTCGATCTCCTCGTGGCGGAAAGCCGGGTGCCGGACCACATCCATGAGGATCTCGAAGGCGCGACGCGCATGCTTCGAAAGGACCGTCATGGCAAAACCGAAATAGTCCTCGTCGAGCAGTCTATCGATGGACGTTCCGAGCGCATCGACCTCGACGGCGATGCGGTGGGCTTCCCGGCTCGGGGTCCCCTTGATCATCGACGACTGCATCAGGCGAGTGATCCCGCAGTTGTCGCGCCCCTCACCGGCACGCCCGCCGCGAAATGCCACGCAGAAGCTGATCAGCGGAAGATCGTGGTTCTCTTCGAGGAGCAGCAACGGCCCTGAGTCGAACCGGTGGCGGGAGACCGGGCCGGCTGCCACACCCGGCACCACCTGAGTGACCGTTCCGGGACGGGACGGGGCCGCCGGCACGCCGCGTGCGGCCGTCTCATCGGAGGGCGGCGCCCCCGGTGCAACGCGCCGCAGGTCGCCATTCAGCGCCGCGGCGTCAATCTCATCCACCTTCGCCTTGTCCGGCACGTACTCGAGAATGGTGGCCCCGTCGATGGCCAGGTACTTTTCCGCTGCCGTCCGCACGTCTTCCGCGTTCACCCGCCGCAGACGCTCGACGGCCTCGTCCGCCAGCGCGTAGCCGCCCATCGCCTCGTAGTAGGCGAGAATGGCTGATTGTCCCAGGACCTCCGTACGGCTCTGATGGTGCTGGAACTCGATGGCGGTCCGGGCACGCTCGATCTCTCCGGCGGTCGGCGGCTCACGCCGCAGCCCCTCCAGCTCCGCCTGAATCGCCCCGAGCGCCCCGCGCGCCTTCCCCGGATCGCATCCGGCGACGACCGCCATCACGCCGATGTCCTGGAACGACTGCAACCCCATGCCGATCGAGTCGACCAGCCCGTCTCTCTCTTTGACCGCCTGATAGAGACGCGACGAGCGGCCCGAGCCGAGCACGTGCGCCAGAATGCGCAGGGCCATGTCATCGTCTGACAGGGCCGGTGCTCCGTGGAAACCGACGACCAGGTGCGATCGGGCGATGTCGCCGCTCAAGCGGCGGTAACGAAACTCCCGTTCTGGCGGCTCGGGCGGGGAGCCGAGCGGCGCCCCGTCGACGGCGCCCATACCGCCGAGGAAGAGATGCGCCGCCTCAATCGCCTGCGGCGTGTCGAGGTCCCCGACGAGGGAGAGAATGACGCGGCCGGGAACATAATGAGTGCGGTAGTAAGCCAGCAGGTCGTCCCGCGTCATCGCCCGCACCCCTTCCTCGGTGCCGATCCGCCAGCGCCGGATACGATGCGCGCGGAACGCCTCCGCGTACATCATCTCCATGGCATAGGCGCCTGGCGTATCGATCTTGCGGCGCGCTTCCTGCAGCACCGCCTCGATCTCACGGCTGAGTTCCTCGGCATCGAAGGCCGGGTGCATCAGGGCGTCCGCCTGGATCTCGAGTCCCTTGCGGAAGTTCACGGCGGGCAGGACGACATAGTAGTTGGTGGAGTCGTAGCAGGTGCCGGCGTTCAGCTCGCCGCCCAGCCCCTTGATCTCGATCGCGATCTGATCGGGTCGCGGACGCTGCGCGGTCCCCTTGAAAAACATGTGCTCGATGACGTGCGAGATCCCGATCTCGCGATCGTCTTCATCAAAATATCCCGCACGCACCCACAAATTGATCGCAACGACCGGGGAAGCGTGGGCCTCGGTGACAAGAACGGTGAGACCGTTCGGTAAAACCTCCTTGAACGTCCTGTTCATCGGCACCTCGTTGATGATCGAGCCGGTCCGGCTTTAAACATAGGACTCTGTCTCGCCCCGTCCAGTCGGCGACCCGGCGCGCCATCGCTGGCTGAGGGGCTTCCGCGGCGGGGGCGTTGCGGGTTCAGGACGGGGCGGGGCTCCCGGTGGAGGGGCTTTTCATCCCATCCTCCCCTTCTTCGGCGTCGCCGGCAGGCTCGGGAGGGACCTCTTCGCCCATTTCCAGGGCCACCGCGGCCGGGACAGGCGAGTAATGTGCGTGCACCAGCCTCCAGCCGCTCTCTTCCCTGCGGTAGATCGAGGTTGCCTGGCCGCGATCGCGAACCGCCACTTCTCCCATGGTGCCGGTGAGTGTCCAGTCGTAGGATGCGTAGGCGAGATCGCCCTCCACCCCGACCTCAATTTCGGCCACGGTGAGGCTGATGCCGGAAAATCTGTCGAAGAATTCATTGAAGACCCGCGCGACCTGATCCCAGCCGCGGAATCGCCCCGGCGGCGGCACATCGAACAACAGGATTTCCGGAGCCTCGGACCATATCTCGGCCAGCCGGTTCAAATCCCGCGCGTTGACCGCCGCCGCCTCCTTTTGAACGAGATCCTGAATGGCCCCCGCGTCGGCCTCGGGATCCCCTCCACAGGCGCTCACCATGACCAGAAGGACGGCGCCAAGGGCGATGACCGGCGGAGCGGGAAGACCAGTGAGTGACGATCGTACGGAGGCGAGTCGCGAGGAGCCGGGAACTCGATTCGAGCTGTGCATCACGGGGCGACTCTAGCGCACGCCCTGCACGCTGTCAACGAACGTCGCGACTCGAATTCGTGCGGCGGCGCAGCGCCGCGCTGCGTATGTTGACCACGGATCGTGACCACGGATCGGGGTATAGTATCGGCCATGCTGTTCACGTACTATGACGAGCGGCTCGCTTCCATGCCGTTCGTGTGCGTCGACGGTGTCGTTCCCACCGGCCACAACCTGAGCCATTGGCCTGGCAATCGCACGCCCCCCCATCTCAGGGCCGATACCTCGACCGAGATGGCACTCAAGCTCGCCCGAGATCCGGAGCGCGATTCATGGCTGCGGGGCGTGTCGATCGTCACCAACAACCACTTCGACACGGACGGGCTGCTGTCTGTCTACGCCGTGCTCCACCCCGAACGGGCGCTGCGCCACGAGAAGGCGCTCGTCCAGGCGGCGCGGACCGGCGACTTCGGCGAATTCAACACGCCGGAGGCATTCAAGTTCGATGCGATCGTGAGCGCCTTCGACCATGACGAGAATTCCCCCATCGCCGGCGAAATCCGCGACCGTCCGGAACATCAGCGCTACCAGATCATCTACGACCGTCTTCTAGCGATGCTGCCGGACCTCCTCTCCGGCACCGGCCGCTTCAAGCCGCTCTGGGCAAAACCGCTTGCCGACCTGATGCGCTCCCTGATGAGCGTCCGCAGCGTTGCCCGGGTGCGCGAGCATGACGCTGCCCATCTGACGGTGGTCGAGGCAACCCGGCCGCTCGAGCGGATGGCCCGGTTCAACGTCGCCCGCCACCATCGGGTGCTCACCGCCGATCGAACCCCGGATGGCTGGGTCTACGAGATGGCGTTTCAGGTTTACTCGTGGTTCGATACGGTCACGCCGCCGCGCGGAGGGCGCATCGATCTGACGAAACTGGCCACCGCGTTCGACGCCCTGGAAACGGGACGGGAGGGACGCTGGACCTACACCGGGAACGACTCGCTCGATGCGCGACTCTACCGCGCCGGCCCGGACGAACGTCCGATCCCCAGCTCGCTCCCGCTGGAGATCGTCGAAGCGCGGTTGCTGCAGTTGTTCGAGAAGCACCCCTGACGATGGTCAGAGCCTGAGGCTGACGCCGATCCCGTCACGGCGCGGCAGGATCGTATTGTGCAGATCGGGATCGGCATCCAGGCGCCGCGGAGGCGGAGAGTCCCCCACGTTGACTCGTGAAGATGATCCGGCTAACATCGCGCACCCATGACACAACAGAGGAACGTGACCATCAAGCCGGGGCGGCTGTTCATCGACGGCGCCTGGGTCGAGGCCCAGTCGGGCGCGACCTACAGGACGATCAACCCGGCGACCGAGGAGCCGCTGACGGAGGTCGCCGAGGGGGGCGCCGAGGACATTGAGCGCGCCGTCAAGGCGGCGCGCAAGGCTTTCAGCGAGGGGGCGTGGCCGAAGCTCTCCCCCGCCGATCGCGGTCGTATTCTCTGGAAGATCGGCGATCTTCTCGATGCCCACGTCAAGGAGATCGCAGAGATCGAAACCCTCGATCAGGGCAAGACCATCACCGAATCGACGCGCGTCGACGTGCCGATGGCGGCCGACTGTTTCCGCTATTTCGCCGGCTGGACCACCAAGATCGAGGGCGAAACGGTCCCCGTCCGGTTCCCCACCTTCAACTATACATTGCGCGAGCCGCTCGGTGTCATCGGGCTGATCGTGCCGTGGAACTTCCCGATCCTGGAGGCCGCCTGGAAGGTGGCTCCGGCGCTCGCCGCCGGCAACACCGTCATCCTCAAGCCGGCCCAGGTGACACCGCTGTCGGCGCTGCGCCTGGCCGAGGTGGCCCAGGAGGCGGGGCTGCCGCCGGGGGTGTTGAACGTGGTTCCCGGGAGGGGAAGCGTGGCGGGGACCGCCCTGGTCGAACATCCCGGGGTCGACAAGATCTCGTTCACCGGATCGACGGCGGTCGGCCGGGAGATTATGCGCCGCGGCAGCGAGTCGGTGAAGAAGCTGACCCTCGAGCTGGGCGGCAAGTCACCCAACATCGTGTTCGCCGATGCCGACCTCGACGCCGCCATCCGCGGCGCCAGCAACGGCATCTTCTTTAACAAGGGGGAGGTCTGCACGGCCGGCTCCCGGCTGTTTGTCGAAGAGAGCCTGCACGACGCTTTTCTCGACAAGCTGCAGACGTACATGAAGAAGCTGACCCAGGGAGACCCCCTCGATCCGAAGACCCGCCTCGGCCCGCAGGTGAGCGAGAGCCACATGAAGCAGATTCTCGGTTACATCGACAAGGGCAAGGCCGAGGGCGCCCGGCTGCTCTGCGGCGGAGAGCGCCCGCCGGGCAAGGGATACTTCGTCCGTCCGACGGTGTTCACCGACGTGATCGCGGAGATGACCATCGCCCGCGAGGAGATCTTCGGTCCGGTGCTGTCGGTCATCCGCTTCAAAGACGTCGACGACGTCCTGCGGCTCGCCAACGACACGCTCTATGGCCTCGCGGCCGGCGTCTGGACCCGCGATATCAAGAAGGCCCACCGGGTGGCGCGCCGGCTGCAGGCGGGGACCGTCTGGATCAACACCTACGGCCTGTACGACAACGCCATGCCGTTCGGCGGTTACAAAACCAGCGGCTTCGGCCGCGAGCTGGGCCACCACGGGATTCTGGAATACACCCAGGTCAAGTCGATCTGGGTCGACCTGTCCTGAGATGACGCTTCCCACCGGTGCACCGCTGCAGCCGTCCTGATCAAGCGCGCGGTCGCGACCGGACGATGACCCGAACCGGAGGCAGCGCGACGTGAGAGCGGCCCTGATTCGCCGGCACGGCGGGCCCGAGGTGATCGAGATCGCCGACGTGCCGAAGCCCGAGCCGCAGGCCGGCGAGGTTCTCGTGCAGGTGAAGGCGGCCGGCATGAACCACCTCGACACCTGGGTGAGGCGCGGGCTTCCCGGCCTCCCGCTCCCGATGATCCTCGGAGCCGACGCTGCGGGAATCGTCACCCGGGTCGCCCCCGGCGCGCACGGCGTCAAGGAAGGGGACCGGGTGTTCGTGGCGCCCGGATTCTCGTGCAACCGCTGCGTCCTCTGTCTCTCCGGCGAAGAAGCACTGTGCCGCGACTACGGCATCTTCGGCGAGCACCGCAACGGCACCCAGGCCGAGTACATTGCCGTCCCCGCGGAGAACGTCATGGCGCTCCCCGGCAACATGTCGTTTGAGGAGGGCGCGGCTTTTCCGCTGGTGTTTCTGACCTCGTGGCACATGCTGATCCATCGCGCCCGGCTGCGGCCCGGCGAGGACGTGCTGATCCATGCCGGCGGCAGCGGGATCGGCACCGCCTCAATCCAGATCGCCAAGCTGCACGGAGCGCGGGTGATCACCACCGTCGGCACGGACGACAAGGCCGGGAAGGCGCGGGCGCTGGGGGCCGACGAAGCAATTAACTATCGCGACAAGGACTTCCACGAGGAGGTCCGCCGCCTCACCGGAAAGCGCGGGGTCGACGTCGTGGTGGAGAACGTCGGCCAGGACACCTGGGACCGCAGCATCCGCTCGCTGACCCGCGGAGGCCGGCTGGTGACCTGCGGCGCGACGACCGGCTACGCAGGAAGGACCGACATCCGTTTCGTCTTCTTCAAGGGGCTGTCGATCCTCGGGTCGACCATGGGGAGCCGCTCCGAGCTGCTGCGGATCGCGCGCTTCATGGCCGAGGGGAGGCTGCGTCCCGTCATCGATCGGGTCCTGCCGCTCGATCGGATCGCCGCAGGTCATCGCGCTATGGCGGAGCGCTCGCTGTTCGGCAAGATCGTCCTGATACCTTGAAATCATGATCATCGACGCGCACATCCACATCCAGCCATGGCGGCAGTTCCGCCCCGAGGCGCTGGAGAAGATGATGAAGGGCCGCGCGGACAACGACCGGATCCGCGAGATGTGCGACGACCCCGCGGCGTTTCTCCGCTTCCTCGACCAGCAGGGAGTCGACCGCGCGGTGCTGGTGAATTACGTCAGCCCCGATATCATCGGGTTCACCGACGAGGTCAACGGCTTCATCGGCCGCTACTGCCGGGGACACGAGGATCGGCTGGTGCCGGTCGGCGGCGTGCACCCCCGCCTGGCGCTCGATCCGGCGGCCGACCTCACCCGGGCGGTGGAGCTCCACGGCATCAAGGTGCTGAAGTTGCACCCGCCCCACCAGCTGTTCCGCGCCAACGCCTATCGTGACGGCGGTGATCTGCCCCAGTTGGCGGCCCTCTACGGACGCGCAGCAGCCCTCGAGGTCCCGGTCATGGTGCACACCGGCACCTCGATCTTTCCCGGCGCGCGCAACAAGTACGGCGACCCGATGGACCTTGACGACGTGGCGGTCGACTTCCCCGACCTGACGATCATCATGGCGCACGGTGGCCGCCCGCTGTGGATGAACGCCGCCATGTTCCTCCTGCGCCGTCATCCGAACGTCTACATGGACATCTCCGGCATTCCGCCGAAGGCGCTCCTCAGCTACTTCCCCCGTCTGGCCGAGGTGGCCGACAAGACGATGTTCGGGACCGACTGGCCGGGACCGGGCGTTCCCGGCGTCCGCTGCAACGTCGAGGCGTTTCAGGCACTGCCCCTTCCCGAACCGGCCCGGCGGGCGATCCTCGGCGAGACCGCCCAGCGCGTCTTCCCGGGCTCCTGATCGATCGCCCGATGGCGCGCGGAACATCCTCCTCCGG
The DNA here is from genome assembly GCA_965371335.1 of uncultured bacterium. GTDB lineage: Bacteria > Acidobacteriota > Polarisedimenticolia > Gp22-AA2 > Gp22-AA2 > CBDUYA01. The sequence goes on from CBDUYA010000011.1 coordinate 8,214, forward strand.
CGCGCTCGAGCTGGGCCAATCGCTCTGGGTCGATGGCATTCCCGGGCCGCTCGATCCGCTGGCCTCCAGAACCGATGCCGATGTCGCGGTGATCGGCGGAGGCTTCACCGGGCTGGCCACAGCACTCGCCATCAGGACGCGCTACCCGGATCGCAACGTCCTGCTGATCGAGGCCGAGGTGTGCGGCCACGGGGCGAGCGGCCGGAACGCCGGCATGGTGCTTTCCCAGGCGGGCGTCGATCCCGAGGTGCTGGAGCGCATGCTGGGGACGGATCGGGCCCGGCGCACTCTGAAGGTTCTCGGCCGGGGAATGGATCTTCTCGAAGATCTTGCGCGCCGCCACGGTTACGCAGCGGCTTTCGAGCGCACCGGCTCGATCGCCCTGGGCCGCAACGAGCGGCACGCGCGGGCCCACCGAGCGGCGGTCGGGACGTACCGTCGTCTCGGCCTGCAGGCCGAGGCGCTCGATCGTCCGGCAGTGCGCCAGATCATCCGCTCGCCCCGTTTCCTCAGCGGCTTCCACGTCCCGCATACCACGGCGCTGATCGATCCGTGGCAGGCGCTGCAGGGTCTGCGCCGGGCGGTGCTCGACGCCGGCGTCCGGGTTCACGAGGGTACTCCGGTGAAGCGGATCGAGGCGGGCGAGGTGCATCGCATCGTCTGCCCCGCCGGGGTGGTGAGGACGCCGGCGCTGGTCCTTGCCACCAACGGCTACTCTCCCCACCTTGGATTCTTTCGCAACCGTGTCGCTCCGGTTCACGTCAGCTGCATCGCAACGGAGCCGCTCGATGCAGGAACGCGCGCCTCGCTCGGCTGGCCCGGCCGGCAAGCGGCATGGGAAGAAGGGTGGCTCTATCATTTTTTCCGCCTGACCCCCGACGATCGGGTTCTCCTCGGCGGCGGCTGGGCGGTCTACCGGATGGGGGATCGGCTCGATCATCCCGGGGCGGGGGCGGTCTACCGCCGACTCGAAGCGGCCCTGCGCGCGATTTTCCCGCAGCTGCAGGGAACGCGCATCACCCACCGCTGGAGCGGCCCGGTCGGCTTCACCCGCGACTTTCTACCCTCTCTCGGGACCACCGGGCGGTATGGCAATATCTACTACGCCGTCGGTTATTCCGGGCATGGCGTGGCGATGAGCCACCTGGCGGCCGAGATCCTCTGCGATCTCTACGGCGGCGAACGGAGCGCGGCGGGCGAACTCTTTCTCGTCGATCGGCCGCTCAAGACCCTCCTGGCCGACCCGTTCAAGTGGATGGTGATCACCGCCGTGCGCAACGGCTATCTGATGCTGGACCGGCTCGGCATCTGAGGCGCTTCCCGGGAGCCTGCCCGGGTATTCCGTCGGGCCGCGCATGGGTGCGCGTCGCAGGCCGGGCGCGTGGAGGAGGTGATGGGTGTACAATCGGGACCTTTCGCGGAGACAAGATGGCGAAATCAACGCGACCCGGCGAGCGAACCGCGCCTCCGGCAATCCGCGAGTCGACGCGCCTAGGAAACCTCCCGCCTTACGTATTCGCCGAGCTCGATCGGCTGAAGGCCGAACGGATCGCGCGCGGCCAGGACATCATCGATCTGGGGATGGGAAACCCGGACCTCCCCTCGCCCCCCGCCGTAGTCGAGTCGATGCGGCGCGCGCTGACCGACCCCGCCAACCATCGCTACCCGAACTTCCCCGGTCTGCCCCGCTTCCGCGAGGCGGTCGCGGCGTGGTGCCGGAGGCGTTACGGGGTGGAACTCGACGCCGGCCGTGAGGTGATCCCGCTGGTCGGCTCGAAGGAGGGACTCGTCCACCTGGCGATGTCGGTGATCAATCCCGGCGAGGTGACCCTCCTGCCGCAGCCGAACTACCCCGCGCACTTCCGCGGAACGATCCTGTCGGGCGGAACCCCTTACGCGATCCCGCAGCGCCCCGCGGCAGAGCTGTACGACGCCGGCCGGCCATCCTCCGGCGGCGGTCGCGCCGCGGCGGGAGGCACCGAGGAGCTGCTGCCGGATCTTGACGCCATCCCGGCCGACGTTCTCGACAAGGCCCGGCTGCTGATCCTCTCCTACCCGACCAACCCGACCGCGTTCTGCGCGCCGGTGGCGCTGTTCGAGAAGGCGCTCGAGTTCGCCCGGCGGCACCGCCTCGTTCTCGTGCACGATTTCGCCTACGCCGAGATTTACTTCGACGATGACCGCCCGAGGAGCCTTCTCTCGCTGCCCGGCGCCAAGGAGGTCGCGGTCGAGTTCCACTCCTGCTCCAAGACCTTCAGCATGGCCGGCTGGCGCATCGGCTTCGCCGTCGGCAACCCCGACATTCTCGCCACGCTGATGAAGTTCAAGAGCAACTGCGACTATGGGCTCTTCCAGGCAGCGCAGGAGGCGGCCGCGACCGCGCTCGGGCTCCCCGACGCGGAACTCGATGCCACCCGTCGCATCTACCAGCAGCGGCGCGATCTGGTCGTCGACGGGCTCAATCGCCTGGGATGGCGGCTGGAGAGGCCGCGCGCCACCATGTACATCTGGGTCCCGGTGCCGCCCGGCACCACCGGAACGGAGTTCGCCACGAAGCTCATCGACGACGCGAGCCTCGTCGTCTCGCCCGGCAGCGCCTTCGGCGAGGGCGGAGAGCACTTCATCCGCGTGGCGCTGGTCGCCGGCGAGGAACGGCTGCGCGAGGCGCTGGCGCGTATGGAGAGCGCCGGCATCCGCTACCCCTCGGCATGATCTGATGTCTTTAGAATACCGGGAAGACCCTGAAGCTTCCAGAACATTGCTTCGTCCGCCGCTCAAGTGGGCAGGCGGCAAGCGCTGGCAGGTTCCGCATCTCAGACCGCTCTGGGAGCGGCACCAGGGCCGGCGTCTGGTTGAACCGTTCTGTGGCGGCCTCGCCGTAACCCTCGGCTTGATACCTGAAAGGGCGCTTCTCAACGATGTGAATCCCCACGTTATTCACTTCTATCAGAAGCTCAGGTGTGGCCTTCAGGTTCAGATCCCCATGCGGAACTCCGAAAAACTCTACTACCGCCACCGGACACGGTTCAATGAACTGATTTCGAACGGCGGGGCCGGCGACGATGAGGCTGCCGCTCTCTTCTACTACCTGAACCGGACCGGATTCAACGGGCTCTGCCGATTCAACAGGAAAGGGGAGTTCAACGTCCCCTTCGGACGCTATGCGAAAATCACCTACACGCGCAACTTCTCCCCGTACCGTGAGACTCTCACCAGGTGGGAGTTCCGGAGCGACGACTTCGAAGAAGTGCCTCTGCACAAGGATGACTTCGTTTACGCTGACCCGCCCTACGATGTCGAGTTTACCGGCTACTCAAGAGGCGGCTTCACCTGGGAGGACCAGGTGCGCACGGCTGATTGGCTGGCTCGGCACAAGGGGCCGGTGGCGCTTTCCAACCAGGCGACGACAAGAATCGTCGATCTCTATGAGGCGCTCGGATACAGGCTGATTTTTCTCAAGGCCCCAAGGAGAATCAGCTGCACCGGCGATCGAACGCCCGCGGAGGAAGTTCTCGCGCTTCGCAATCTCTGATCTCATGTCGCCCCGCAACACGGCAATCGGAACTCGCCTACTCGGACGGCGCCCGGTAGGTCGCCGTCACCACCGTATGGATGCCCCCGCGCACGTTGAAGTCCCCCACGACCGTCAGCCGCTTCGGTTTCAGCAGGGCGGCCAGATCGTCGAGGATCCGGTTCGTGACGTCTTCGTGGAAATGCCCTTCATCCCGGAACGACCAGAGGTAGAGCTTCAGCGATTTCAGCTCCACGCAGAGCGCGCCGGGGACGTAGCGGATGGTGATGGTGGCGAAATCGGGCTGCCCGGTGCGCGGGCAGAGGCAGGTGAACTCCGGGCACTCGAAGCGGATGTCGTAGTCGCGGCCGGGCCGCGGGTTGGGGAACGTCTCGAGCTCTTTCGCGGGACGGGCCGGCATGATCAGCGGGGAGGCTTCTTCTTCCAGCGGCGCTCCTTATCGAGCGGTTCGTCGGGGAAGGCCTGTATCTTTTGCCGCGGCACATATTCCGCTCCGTTCAGGTTGCCGGCGAGAAACTCCTTCATGTGATACCACGCGCCCGAGGCCGCCTCCGCGTCGTAGCCGGGGCGATCCTCGTTGCTGAAGAATCGTCCGACATTGGGCATCACAAGAATTTCCGCGTTCTTCTCCAGCTCCTCGAGCAAAGTCTCGAACCGCTCGACGGCGTCGGGCGGCGTGGCCCGATCATCGCGGGCAAAAATACCGAGGAACGGAACATCCAGGGATTCGAGCTCCTCCCGGTTGCTGCGCGTATCGCCATAGAAGGAGATGGCCGCCTGCACGGGAAGACCCTGGAGAGCCGCGCTGAGCGTCAGACGCCCCCCCATGTCGAAGCCGAGCATGCCGACCGGCCGGCGCGACGCGCCCGGCATCGATCGCAGGTGCTGAATCGCCCCTTGCAGCACCTGCATGACCCACTCCTCGTCGAGGTCACGCATGAAATCGTAGGCATAGCCGAGATCACCGGGGAGCCGGCCGTGGTACAGATCAGGGACGATCACCGCATAGCCGAACTCGGCGACCCTCTCCGCCACGCCTCTCATCTGCTCGTTCAGTCCCCACCACTCGTGCACCACCACCACACCCGGCCTGTTGACGTCCACGTCCTCCTGAACCATGAACGCTCGTACCGTTCCGCCACCCACCTCGAGCTGCACATTCTGCCCCTCGGCCGCATGGAGATCGGCGAGGGCCGTGCAGAACAGGCCGACAAGAAGGGCGGTCCCGGTCCGCAGGAGGCCGGACCAACGACGCCGGGGTGATAGTCGTTTCGTTACGATTATGGGTCTCATGGGGCCTGAAAATAGTAGCATATTCATGCTCAGCTGACCTCTCGTTTCACCTGCGACCCGGGCACGGTGTCCTCGCTGCCGTCGGCATGGCGGACCCACGCCTTGTGGCCACCGTCGTAGTCACGCGCCCACACGATCAACTGCACCTCGCGGCCGGCATAGAGCGCCCGCTCCTCCCCTTCCGGATCGACACCCCGCATCACACGAATGAACGGGTTGCGCTCGCGTTCCTCGCCGATGGTCGTCAGGTCGACGTGGCCGGGCGCCACCTGCATGTCGTCGGGTAGTGTCATCAGCCTCTCCATGATCGAGTGGCGCAGGTCACTGAAGGTCGTGTGTCCCGGTGCCCTGGTCCCGCCGATGGATCCACGAAACAGCGTGTCCCCGGTGAAGCAGAGGCGGTCGTTCACCAGGAAGGCGGCCTGTCCGGCCGTGTGTCCGGGGATGTGCAGAACGCGGATTTCCAGCCCACCGGTGCGAATCGTCTGCCCGTCCTCCAGCAGCTCGTCGACCCCGTCGATGCGGGGAGCGTCCAGCCGGTGCGCGCAGAGGCGGGCGCCCGTCGCCGTCTTCAGGCGCTGGTTTTCCGCCACATGATCATGATGGTGGTGGGTGTTGAGCAGATGGGTCACCCGGAGCCGGCGGGAGCGGATCGTCTCCAGCAGGGCGTCCACCGGACCGCCGCTGTCGATCAACACGGCGGCGCCGCCGTCCTCATCGGCGACCAGATAGGTGTTGGAGAGCCAGTCGGAGTTCGAAGCCTTTTCGAGAATCATCGATGACACCTCATCATGTCCTGGTGGATGCCCGCACGCCGCCCGCGACCATTCTCGCGACCAAGTATAGACCGTTCGGTGGCGCCGGATGCACGGGCGTTTTACAGCACGTTGACAATCGGGACATCTTTTTACCCCCCGCGTGAGGACATTTACACGACCGCCCCGTAGACTTTCAATTGACAGACGGCCTTGCGGCACAACGGCCGGGGGAATGGAGCGAAATGTCGAAGCAGCGCAATACCGCAGGCCAGGAACTGAAGCATGGACCGTACCGGCTGCCGGTGCCCCACCAAGCCACCCTTCCAACCCTTCCCACCTGATTGAGCGAGCCAGTAGAATTCGGCGAACACCGGCGGCCGGCCGGTCCGGCACCAGCGGACCGGCCTCCTGCGAGACCCCTTTGATCCATAAACCCCGTTCGTTTGGAGGGTCCAGAGGGTGGCGCCTTACGTGTCCAGCCTGCACCTGGCGGAAACGGACCGGGTGAGGGATACTTTCCAGCCGGCCTCTCCGGGCACCCGCTCGATCTCGTCTGCAGCCTGGAATTCGAGGCGATCGAGGCAGGACGAACCCGCGTCAAGCTGACGGTCCGCGCCGCCGGTGAGATACAGGAGGGGTGGGGCGCCGTTATCGAACAGGAGCCCTCAACGGCGCTCCCGGCAGCCAATCATTGCTCCCTGGCGTCGAGGATCGCCTCAATCCGGTCCATGATGCGGTTCATGCGCGCCACCGTCGCCCTGTAAGGAAGGGGGGTCGCCATGTCGACGCCGGCGCGTTTCAGCAGATCGTACGGGTGTGCGGATCCCCCCGCCTTGAGCAGGTTGAGGTAGTTTTCCAGCGATCCGGATCGACCGCTCAGGACATCATGGGCCAGCAGCGAGGCCGCGGCGATCGACGTCGCGTACTGGTAAACGTAGAAGTTGCGATAGAAGTGCGGGATGAAAGCCCACTCGACCGCATAGAGATCGTCCACCGTCAGCACACCTGTGTCGTGTCCGAGGTAGCGGCGCAGGATGTCGCCGTAGATCGCGGTCAGCAACTCTCCGGTCAGCGGCTCCCCCTGCTCGACCTTTTCGTGGATCGCCAGCTCGAATTCGGCGAACTGCGTCTGCCGGAAAAAGGTTCCGCGGATTGAATCGAGCGCCCGGCCGAGGTAGAACAGCCGCTCGTCGTCGCCCGTCGCTTCGGCCAGGACGTGCTCCAGCAGCAGCGCCTCGTTGAAGGTCGAGGCGATCTCCGCCGTGAAGGTGGCGTACTGGTAGGTCGGGAACGACTGGGCACGCGCCGCCAGATACGAGTGCAGGGCATGGCCCCATTCGTGCGCCAGCGTGGAGACGGACCCGTAGTCATCGTTGTAGTTCAACAGAACGTAAGGGTGCACGTCGTAGACGCTGCCGTTCATGTAGGCCCCCGACCGCTTGCCCTCCCTCGGGTAGGCATCCATCCAGCGTTCCCTGAAACCACGGCCGACCACGCTGACGTAGTCGCGGCCGAGTGGCCCGAGCGCCTTGAGCACCATTCTCTTCCCCTCGGCGAGCGGAAAGGTCCGGTCAAGGTTCACGATGGGAGGATAGACATCGTAGTAACGGAGATCGTCGACGCCAAGGAGACGTCCGCGCAGGCGCAGGTAGCGGTGCAGGGTATCGAGATTGGCGTTAACCTCGGCGACCAGGGTCCGGTAGACCTCCTCCGGAATGTTGGCGCTATCGATGGCCGATTGCAGGGAATTCGGGTAGCCGCGCACGCTGGCGCGGAAGTGATCGGCATTCACCGCCGAATTCAGCACCGTTCCAAGCGTGCGCTCGTAGCCCTTCCAGGCGCCGAAGAACGCATCGAACACCTTCTTCCGATCGTCCCGGTTGGTGGAGCCGCGGTGCTTCGCGTAGCCCGCCTGGTCGAGGCGCACCTCCGTGCCGTCCGCCAGGGTGACCGTCGGCCACGGGATCTCGGCGTTGGCGAGGGTGCGATAAATCGTGCCGGGAGCGCCGATCAGGTTTCCGGCCGCGGCGATCACCCCCTCCCCCTCCTCCGACAGCGTGTGCTCCGCCTGGCGCAGCGTATCCTTGACGAAGAAACGATAGTCGGAGAGGCCGGCCTCCTCCTTGAAGAACCGGTTGAGGGTCCCGGCTCCGACCACGAGAAGCTCCGGCTGGGCGAAGGCGATCTTCCGGCTGAAGCGGGTCGCCAGCAGGCCGGCCGCCTGGCGGCGCGCCATCGCCTCCTGATCGCGGATATCGACGTCGGATCTCATCGCCGCGTAGGAAGACATGCGCTGGAACTCCCGGGTCACCCGGAAGAGATCGTCGAGGCATTCCTTGAGGACGGCGGCGCTCTCGCCCAGCCTCCCCCGGCACCGATCGATCGTCTCCAGCTCCTGCTCGAGCGCCGTTTTCGCCTCCTCCCATGCATCCGGCGAGACGTACAGATCGGCCAGATTCCAGCGGTCGGCGAGGTCACCCGGAGCGGCGCCAGCGGCCGTCGCCAGGACGAATACAACGATCAGCAACACAACAGCTTGCTCGATCGGGCGGATCAGGCTCACTCAACCCTCCCTGGCGAATCGCCCGGCGCTGCGCGATAAAGCCCACTATACCAGCTTGTGCGGGGATCATTATTCACCTACACTGCCGCCTCATTCACCGGACACATCATGGCCGCCTTCGTCAACGAATTCTCCTGGTCGCGCTCCCGCGACGGCACCTTTCAGGAATGCCGCCGCCGCTACTGGTTCCAGTACTACGGCGCCTGGGGAGGCTGGGAGGCAACCGCCGACCCCGAGACGCGGACCATCTACCTCCTCAAGCAGTTGAAGTCCAGGCAGATGTGGGCGGGCGAGGTGGTGCACGCCTGCATTCAGCGATCGCTGGAGAACCTGCAGGCCGGAGTGGAGCCGATGGCGGTCGACGACATCCTGTCGCTGGCGCTCGACCAGATGCGCATCGAATGGAAGCAGTCGCGCGACCACGTCTACCGCAGCCGCCCCAAGACGCTCGCCCTGTTCGAGCATGATTACGACGTTTCGATCAGCGCCGCCGAGTGGCGCGCCAACGCCGAGCATGTGACCGGCTGCCTCAAAACGTTTTACGGATCCGACACGTACCGCTGGATGCGCGAGCAGTCGCGCGACCGGTGGCTGGAGATCGAGGACTTCTCCAGCTTCCAGCTCGACGGCGTCAAGGTCCACGTCAAGCTCGACTTCGCCTGCCGTGAGGGGGACCGCGTCCACATCTTCGACTGGAAAACCGGGCGCCGGGACGAAACGGACAACAGCATCCAGCTTGCCTGCTACGCTCTGTACGCCAGCGAAAAGTGGGGGCCGGCGCCGGGCAACGTCCGCACGGTGGAGTTCAACCTGGCCCGTAACCAGTTGCGCGACTACTCAGTCACGCCGGCCGACATCGAGCGCATTCGCAACTACATCCGCGGCTCGATCCGGGACATGAAAGAGCTGCTCAGGAGCCCGTCGGGCAACGAGGCCAACCGCGACAACTGCTCCCTGACGACCGAGCTGTGGCGCTGCCGCAACTGCAACTTCAAGAGGCTGTGCGGGCGCTGACCGGCAGCCTGGCGGGTCGGAGCAGGGTGATCCCTTGAAACAGGCCGCCCCCCTGATCGATACTCTCACTCCACTGAACCTCGCCGGTCTGACCGGCGCACAAGGAGTCACCAAAATGGCTGAGGCCGATCCCGGCAAGGAAGGCAAGGACTTTCATCTCGGCATCCCGGTCCGGAGCCGGCCCTTCTTCCTGAAAGGGGCGAACGCCGTCGGCTGGGGGATGCAGAATCGTTTCGCGCAGATCTTCAACCCCGACTCGGGGCGCACGGTCATGCTGGCGATCGACCATGGCTACTTCCAGGGCCCGACCACCGGACTGGAGCGGGTCGACGTCAACATCGTCCCCCTCCTCCCTCTCTGCGACGCCCTCATGGTGACGCGCGGCGTCCTGCGCTCGACCATACCGTCGAGCTTCCAGTGCGGCGTCGTGCTGCGCGCCACCGGCGGCCCGAGCATTCTAAAGGAGCTCTCAAACGAGCAGATCGCGGTCGACCTCGAGGACGCCTGCCGGCTGAACGTCGCCGCGCTCGCCGTCCAGGTGTTCATCGGCGGCGAGCACGAAAGTCAGTCGGTGCGCAATCTGACCCGTCTCGTCGACCTTGGCAATCGTTACGGAATGCCGGTGCTTGCGGTCACCGCGGTCGGCAAGAACATGGTGCGGGACGCCAGGTACTTCCGCCTCGCCTGCCGCATCTGCGCCGAGCTCGGCGCGCAGTTCGTCAAGACCTACTACGTCCCCGAGGGGTTCGACACCGTCGCCGCCTCCTGCCCCGTCCCTCTGGTGATGGCGGGCGGCAAGAAGCTGCCCGAGCTGGATGCCCTCACCATGGCCCACAACGCCGTCGAGCAGGGCGCCGCCGGTGTCGACATGGGACGCAACATCTTCCAGGCCGACGCCCCGGAGGCGATGCTGCAGGCGGTGCGCAAGGTGGTGCACGACCATATGCCGCCGAAGCAGGCGCTCGAGCTGTACCAGTCGCTCAGGAAGAAATAGTCGCCGGCGCGGGA
>CBDUYA010000012.1:0-18373 GCA_965371335.1 uncultured bacterium
GGGTGCCGTCGAAGTCAAAGATGATGCCGCGAATCAAGGAGCTTCCAGAGGCCATGTGGAATGCCATCCTAGCACCGGGAGAGCGGGCGGATCAAGACGAACCTGGGAGGGTATGACGCGTGCTAGAATAACTGACCCACGGCCCCGGCGCCGTGATCCGGTCTGTTATTCAACGGGTCGTGCATGGATTTGAGCCTCGTCCTTCTCAGAATCGCTCTCCTTTGTTATGGCCTCGGCTTCCTCGTCGTTCTCGTCCCGCTTCTGGGAGGGTGGCGCCGGGCGGTCAAGGTCACGCCGTGGATGGCCGGGGCGGGAGCGATCGCCCACACCGGGGCCATGGTGGCCTTGAGTCTCTCCCTCGGGCGGTGTCCCGTGGAGACCCTCCCCGAAGTGCTGTCGGCGCTCGCCTGGGTGGCGGTGCTGGTCTACCTCGCAGCCTGGGCGCGCTACCGGCTGGATGTGCTTCATCTGATCATCCTGCCGATGGTGCTCGTCATCATGGTCGTCTCGGAGAACCTGCCGGGCGACATCGTCCCGCTCGCCGAGGGCCTCCGGCCGAGCATGCTGCGATTTCACCTGACGGCGATTATTCTGGGTGTGGCGACCCTGTTCATCACCTTTGCGGCGAGCCTCGTCTATGTCCTTGTTGACCGGGTGCTGAAATCCAAGCGCGCTCCCCGTTTCTCGCTCTCGCTCCCGTCCCTGCAGCGGAGCGATGCGATCGCCCGGCTCTCGTTGATGTGGGCGTTTCCCATCCTCACCATCGGAATCATCACCGGCGCCCTGCTCAACGCCGCTGAGACCGGCACCTACTGGAGCTGGAACTCGCGTGAGAGCCTGTCGCTGATCGCCTGGGTGATTCTCGCCGTCGTGGTGGTCGCCCGGGTCGGCTGGGGCTGGCGCGGGCGCAAGCCGGCGATCCTCACGATTCTTGGCTTCTCCGCCGTCTTCCTGCGCATGCTCGGGATCACGTGAGCCCATGCCGATCCTCCTGTACGGCATGAACCACGTCAGCGCGCCTGTCGAGTTGCGGGAGCGCATCGCCGTGCCCGCTGATGAACTGGTCGGCATGGTCGAGCGGCTGCTGCGTTGCGACGGGATCGAGGAAGGGCTCATTCTGTCGACCTGCAACCGGACGGAGGTTCTGGTCAATGCGCGGGACGAGAACGCGTCGGGGCGGGTGAAGACGTTTCTGCGGGAGGAGCGGCAGATCGGCGAGCCGGAGCTCGAGCGCCATTGTTACCTGCACGCCGGCCAGGAGGCGGTGCGGCATGTCTTCCGGGTCGCCTCCTCACTCGACTCAATGGTGGTCGGCGAGTCGCAGATTCTCGGCCAGGTGAAGGAGGCCTACGCCGCGGCGTCCCGGGCCGGCGCTCTGAAGGGGTCTCTCGACAGCCTGATGCGACGGGCCTTCTCGGTCGCCAAGAGGGTGCGGACCGAGACCGGCATCGCCCGATCCCCGGTGTCGATTGCCCACGCGGCGGCCGATCTGGCGCGCGATATCTTCGGGGATCTGAAGCGCAGCACCATCCTCGTCCTCGGGGCGGGCAAGATGGGCCGTCTCGCGGCGCGTCACCTGATGAACTCGGGGGCGGAATCGTTCGTGGTCGTCAACCGCTCCTATCAGCGCGCCGTCGACGTGGCGCGCGAGCTGGGCGGACGGGCCAGCCCGTTCGATCGACTGTTCGATGAAATCGACCGGGCCGACATCGTGATCGCCTCGACCGCGGCCCCCCAGTACGTCATCCGTTACGAGGACGGCCAGCGGCTGCGCCGCGGCCGCCGGGGCCGGCCGATCTTCTTCGTCGACATTGCGCTGCCCCGCAACATCGATCCCAATATCAATAAGTTCGACAACTTCTATCTCTACGATATTGACGAGCTGGGATCTGTCGTCCAGGCCCACATGGGAGAGCGCCGCAAGGAGGCGATCTGCGCCGAGGCGCTCGTGGAGCGCGAGACGGAGGCGTATCTCGTCTGGCTGCGAACGCTCCAGGTGGCGCCGACCATCGTCGACCTGCGCAAAGCGCTGCACGATCTCGGCGCCGAGGAACTGCGCCGATTTCACGGCAAGCTCGGCGCGCTGACCCCGGAGCAGCAGGGGATGGTCGAGCAGTACACCACCGCCCTGATCAACAAGCTGCTGCACAAGCCGATCCGTGCGCTGAAGCAGACCGCGGCGCAGAAGGGGGGGGACGACCGGGTCGAGTTCCTGCGCCAGATATTCGGGATCGGCACGGTCGATAGCCGGGGGGGGGCGGCCGCCCCCGTTATCGACTCCCCCCCCGCCCCCGGCGATGCCCGGCGGGCTGCCCCCCCCGCGTCGATGCCGCCGGACGGATCGGGCGTCTCCGCCCGCGCTGCGCCGGGAGGACGGAAGAGTGGGTGAGGGGAATGGGGAGACGATTATCATTGGCAGTCGTGCCAGCCGCCTCGCCCTGTGGCAGGCCAACTGGGTGCGCGAGCGACTTGCCGCGATCGGCCATGCGGCGCGGATTGTCGAGATTCACACAACGGGCGATCGAGTGCGGGACCGGCCTCTGGCGGCGCTGGGCGGCCGCGGTGTTTTCGTTCGGGAGATCGAGGAGAGCCTGGCGGCGGGAAGAATCGATCTCGCCGTCCACAGCCTGAAGGATCTGCCGACGGAACAGCCCGAGGCGCTGACGATCGCCTGTGTGCCGCCACGCGAGGATCCGCGCGATCTGCTCGCCGCGCCCGGCTCGCCGGCGCTGGCGCGGCTTCCCGCCGGAGCGGTCGTCGGGACCGGCAGTCCGCGCCGAGCCTGTCAGATCCTGCGACTTCGCCCCGACCTCGAGATTCGTGACATTCGCGGGAACGTCGATACCCGCATCGCCAGGCTGGGGCGCGGTGATTACGACGCGGTCATTCTGGCCCGCGCCGGGGTCAAGCGAATCGGAGTGGAGGTGGAAGGATCGATTCTCGAGCTCGACCAGATGCTCCCCGCGCCGGGACAGGGCGCCCTGGCGCTGGAGGTGCGGGTGGATGATGAACGGATGGCCGCCAGGATCGCGCCGCTGAACGACGCCGCCACGGCGGCGTCGGTTACGGCGGAACGCGCTCTGCTGCGTGGCCTCGGTGGAGGGTGCCAGGCCCCGATCGCCGGGATCGGCACGGTCGAAGGCGATGTCCTCACGCTGCGCGGACTGGTCGCCGACCCGCTCGGAAAGACCGTTCTCATCGACCGCTGCTCCGGTCCGGCAGCCGACCCCGCTGGAATCGGAGCTCGGCTGGCCCGCATGCTGCTCGATCGCGGTGCCGCCGCTCTGCTCGATCTTCCCGGCGCCGCCGGCCCCGCCGCCGGGCAATCGTGATGCCCCGCACGCGGGATGAGGGGACGGTCTACCTGGTGGGAGCCGGTCCCGGGGATCCCGCCCTGATCACTGTACGGGGTCGCGATCTTCTGGCGCGAGCCGACGTGGTGATCGCCGACGCCCTCGCCCCCGAAGAACTGCTCTCCTGCGCTCCGGCCGGGGCCAGGCTCATCCGCTTTGCACGCCTGGAGGGGCGCGGACAGGTTCATCAGCAGCGGATCAACCGGAAGATGATCGAACTGGCGCGGCGCGGACTCACCGTGGTCCGGTTGAAGGGGGGCGATCCGTTCGTGTTCGGGCGTGGCGGCGAGGAGGCGGAGGCGCTGGCCGGCGCCGGAGTGCGCTTCGAGGTGGTGCCTGGAGTCACCGCCGCTCTCGGTGCTGCCGCCTGCGCCGGAATCCCGCTCACCGACCGGCGGCATGCCTCCGCGGTCCTGCTGGCGACAGCTCAGATCGGCGCGGGACGATCGGGAACCCTCGACTGGAGCGGGACGGCCGCGGCGGGCACCGTTGTCCTTTATATGGGGGTGCGGCGACTGGAGGCGACGGTGCGCGACATGATGGCAGCGGGGCGTCATCCCGACACGCCGGCGGCGCTGGTCCGCTGGGCGACCCGGGCCGACCAGCAGGTCGTCGAGGCACCGCTACGACGGATCGTGGGGCGCGCGCGGGGCGCGCGCATCGTGCCGCCCGCCCTGCTGGTGGTCGGCGAAGCGGTCGGTCTTCGAGCGCGTCTCGACTGGTTCGGCCGGCGTCCCCTCGCTGGACGCACCATCGTCGTCACCCGGGCCCGCGAGCAGGCGGCCTCGTTCTCGGCCCTCCTGCGGGAGGAAGGCGCGCGCGTGCTCGAGGCGCCCGCCATCATCCTGGCGCCTCCCGCATCATGGGCTCCCTGCGATCGCGCCGTCCGTCGTCTACGGGACTACGCCTTCGTCATTTTCACCAGCGTCAACGGCGTCGAGCGGTTCTTCGATCGCCTGCGGACACGGCACGTCGATCTGCGCCGGCTTGGCGACAGCAAAATCGTCGCGATTGGTCCGGCGACCGCAGCCGCGCTCGAGGTGCGCGGACTGCAGATAGACGCCATGCCGGATGAGTTCCGCGCCGAAGGCATCGTCGAGCGCCTCGGACGCCGGGTCGCGGACGGCGCGCGCGTTCTCATTCCGCGCGCGGCGGCGGCTCGAGACCTGCTGCCCCGGGCCCTGCGGACGGCGGGCGCGCGGGTCGATGTGGTGCCGGTCTATCGCACCCGGGCGACCCGCGACGGGGTGCCACAGTTGATCGAAGCGCTGCGGCAGGGCGCCGTCGATCTGCTGACCTTCACTTCATCCTCCACGGTGACCCATTTCTTCCGCAAGTTCCGCTCTCCGGCCGACCGCCGGCTGTTGCGTGCCGTGCCGGCCGCCGTGATCGGGCCGATCACGGCGGCGACGGCGCGCCGCCACGGCCTGCGGATCAAGATCATGCCGCGCGACTACACCATTCCGGCTCTCGCCGCCGCCATCGTGCGCCGCCTGGAGCGCCGCCCCGCCGCCCGCCGGGGTGGGCGCGCCCGATCCTGATCGCGAGGTTCGTCTGGTGCCGATCGGTCTGTGATAGATTAGGCCGTTCCAGGGAGGCAACATGCTGCGACGCTTGAGTTCTCCGCAGAGGACTCCGCTGAATCGACTGTTCCGCGACATGGGCGCCCGGCTGGTCGATTTCGCCGGCTGGGAGATGCCGGTGCAGTTCTCGTCCGTGGTCGAGGAGCATTGCGCCGTGCGTTCGGCCGCCGGCCTGTTCGACGTGAGCCACATGGGTGAGCTGGAGATCTCCGGTCCCGGGGCGCTCCCTCTGATCCAGAAGGTCACCTGCAACGATGCTGCCCGCCTCGTCCCGGGTCAGGCGCAGTACTCGGTGCTGACGAGCGAGCGCGGAACGTTCATCGACGATCTCCTGGTTTATCGGCGGGGTCCGGAGGATTTCCTGTTGGTGGTCAACGCCGGCAACATCAATGATGACTTCGCCTGGGTGGTGAGTCACGGCGAGGGGAGCGTCGAGGTGGTGAACGTCTCCGAGCGCTGGGGCCTGCTGGCGATCCAGGGGCCGCGGGCCGCGGCCATCCTCCAGGATCTGACTCCTCTCGATCTGACCGGCATCCGCCACTATCGCTTCGCCGAAGGGCCGGTGCGTGATGTTCCGGCGCTGCTATCGCGCACCGGGTACACCGGCGAAGACGGCTTCGAGATCTACGTTCCGGCCGGGGCGGCGGAGGGCCTGTTCCGGGCGATTCTCGAAGCGGGACGCGACCGGGGGATTCTGCCGTGCGGTCTCGCTGCGCGCGACACCCTCCGGATCGAGGCGCGCATGCTGCTGTACGGCAGCGACATGGATCAGAACACATCGGTGCTGGAAGCGGGGCTCGGCGGGATCGTCCGCATGAACAAAGGCGAGTTCATCGGGCGGGAGGCACTGCGGCAGCAGGAGCAGAACGGGGTAAGCCGACGGCTCGTCGGATTCGAGATGGTCGATCGGGGCATCGCCAGAGCCGGGCACGCGGTTCGCGTGGAAGGCCGCGACGTCGGCTGGGTCACCTCCGGAACCTTTGCCCCATCCCTGAAGCGAAGCATCGGTCTGGCCTATGTCCCTTCCGGCATGGCGGCCGAGGGGAGCCGTCTCTCCATCGCGATCCGCGGACGGGAGGCGGCTTGTGTCGTCGTACCAACGCCCTTTTACAAGCGTCCGCGCTGAGGAGGTCCAGGTGAGCCAAGGGGATGGCGTCTATCCGGAGGATCTGCATTACACCAAAGAGCACGAATGGCTCAAGGTGAGCGGGTCGGTCGCCACCGTCGGCATTACGCACTACGCTCAGGGTGAGCTGGGTGACATCGTCTATGTCGAGCTGCCGTCGGTCGGCGCCGCCATGGTCGCGGGGGAGCCGTTTGGAACGGTGGAATCGGTCAAGGCGGTGTCGGAGATCTATGCACCCGTCTCCGGCGAGGTCGCCGAAACCAACGGGGCGCTCGAGGCCGCACCCGACGCGGTCAACCGGGATCCCTACGGCGAAGGCTGGTTGATCCGGATCAAGCTGGTCGAGTCGCTCGATCAGGAAGGCATGATGTCGGCGGCCGACTACCGCAAGTACCTCGAGGACGAAGCGAACTGAAATGTCCGGCGCCAATCGCTACATTCCGCTCTCAGACGGCGATCGTGCTGCGATGCTGCGCGACATCGGGGTCGGCTCGATCGATGAGTTGTTCAATTCTATTCCGGCCGGACTGCGGCTGAAGGGTGATCTCGACATCCCCGGCCCGTTGTCCGAGATGGACCTCATCGACGAGCTCACCGCCCGGGCGGGGGAGAATACCCTGTTCGATCCCCGCGCCCAGTTCCTCGGCGGCGGAGCTTATCGTCACTTTGCTCCGGCTGTCGTCGATCATCTCATCTCGCGCACGGAGTTCTATTCCGCCTATACGCCCTACCAGCCGGAGATCAGCCAGGGAACCCTGCAGGCGGTCTACGAATACCAGACTCTGATCTGCCAGCTGACCGAGCTCGATATCTCGAATGCCTCGATGTACGAAGGGGCGTCGGCTCTGGCGGAGGGCATCCTGATGGCGGAGCGTCTGGGGCACCGCCGCCGCGTCGTCCTGTCGGATCGCCTCCACCCCGAATATCTCAGCGTGGTGCGTACCTTCCTCGCTCAGCTCGACGTCGAGATCGACACCTTCGGCCACCGCGAGGACGGCACGGCCGACCCGGAGGCGGCTCGCCGGGCTCTGGAGAAGCCGGCCAGCGCCCTTGTCGTCCAGCATCCCAACTTTTTCGGTTGTCTGGAAGAGGTCGAATCGCTGGCCGGCGCGGCGCACGACGCCGGGGCGCACCTGATCGTCGCCGTGACCGAGGCGGTTGCCCTCGGCCTGCTCAAAGGGCCGGGGCGGCAGGGTGCGGACGTGGTCGTCGGCGAAGCGCAATCGCTCGGGGTGCCGCTGACCTACGGTGGTCCGTATCTCGGGTTCATGGCGGCCCGCCAGTCGTTTCTGCGCCACATGCCGGGGCGCCTGGTCGGCGAAAGCGTCGACCTCGACGGCCGCCGCGGATACGTTCTGACCCTGGCGACCCGCGAGCAGCACATCCGGCGTGAGAAGGCGACCTCCAACATCTGCACGAACGAAGGACTGTGCGCCCTGACCGCGGCGATCTTCATGGCCACGGTCGGCCGGAGCGGACTGCGGGAGATGGCGCGGCAATGTCGGGCGAAGGCCGCCTACGCCCGCGCGCGCATCGTCGCGTCAGGAGGCGGCGAGATTCCGTATGCGGCGCCCTTCTTCAACGAGTTCGTCGTGCGCCTGTCGGTCCCGGCCGGCGATGCCGTCCGTCGACTCGGCGCGTCCGGAATCGTCCCCGGAATCCCCCTGTCGCGCTATTTCCCGGAACGGACCCGCGACCTTCTGGTCTGCGTCACCGAGATGAACCCGCGCGCGGAAATCGACCGTCTGGCCGACGGACTCGGAAAACTGAGCTGACATGGAGCCGAGAACCCTGCGCCTGCCTGAACCGCTGCTGTTTGAAGTGTCCCGTCCGGGGCGGCGTGGCTTCGACCTGCCCCCCCTTGATGTGCCCGAACCGGATCGCCACGATCTCGACCCACGCTATACCCGGGACGACATCGAGGGCTTTCCCGAGTTGAGCGAAGTCGAGGTCACGCGTCACTACACGCGCCTGTCACGTCTCAACTATGCCATCGACCTGGGCCTCTACCCGCTCGGGTCATGCACCATGAAGTACAACCCGAAGGTGAACGAAAAGCTGGCGCGCCTGCCGGGGTTCGCCGACTCCCATCCCCATATGCCGGAGGAAAACGTCCAGGGGTGCCTCAGGGTGATGCAGACGCTCGAGCAGGCGCTCTGTGCCATCTGCGGCATGGACCGCTTCACTCTTCAGCCGGCCGCGGGCGCTCAGGGCGAACAGGTCGGCCTCATGATGGTCCGGGCGTATCACAACCAGCGTGGCAATCCCCGCCAGGTGGTGCTGATTCCCGATTCGGCCCATGGCACCAATCCGGCCAGCGCGCACCTGGCCGGCTACCGGGTCGAGCAGATCGCCTCCAACGATCGGGGGTGCATCGACGTGGGGGCGCTGCAGCGGCGCGTCGGCGGTGATGTCGCCGTCCTGATGCTCACCAACCCGAACACCCTCGGCGTGTTCGAAGGTGAGATCGAGGAGACCGCCCGTGTGCTGCACGCCGCCGGGGCGCTCCTCTATATGGACGGTGCCAATCTCAACGCCTTCATGGGGTTTGCCCGGCCGGGTGACATGGGGGTCGACGTGCACCACCTCAACCTGCACAAGACGTTCTCGACACCGCACGGTGGTGGTGGTCCGGGAGCCGGGCCGGTCGGCGTCCGCAAGAATCTCGAGCCTTACCTGCCGGTCCCGACCGTCGAGTCCGGGGAGGGGGGACGCTGCACGCTCTCCTACGATCGGCCCGCCAGCATCGGCAGGGTGCGGTCCTTTTTCGGCAACTTCGGCATGCACCTGAGGGCGCTCGCCTACATCCTGACGCTTGGTCCGGGCGGTCTGCGGAGCGTGGCGGAGGGGGCGGTGCTCAATGCCAACTACATCCGTCATCATCTCGCCGGCACCTACCACCTGCCGTACGATGCCCCGTCACTGCACGAGGTGGTGTTTTCCGACCGCCGCCTCGAAAAGACCGGCGTCCGCACTCTCGACGTCGCCAAGCGGCTGATGGATTACGGATTCCATCCGCCCACCATCTATTTTCCCCTGATCGTGCGGGGCGCGCTGATGATCGAGCCGACCGAATCGGAGAGCCGCGAAGAACTTGACGCCTTCATCGGCGCGATGCGGGCCATCGACGAGGAGGCGCGGCGCGACCCGGACCTGGTGCGCAACGCGCCGCATACCACCCCCGTGAGGCGTCTCGACGAGGTGGCGGCGGCGCGCCATCCGGTCCTGCGCTGGACTCCGTCCGAACGCAAGTCCTCCTGAGCCTCGAACCGTGGACGGACCATGGTCCCGGGGATGGACTGTACGGGGGCGCCTCGATCCCGGGGCCCGGATGCGGATCGCGATCATGCAACGCCGGCCGGCCGCTTCGCATGGCGGCGGACGGTCGGGAATCAGCCGAGATTGGCGCCCTCGGGCGGCCGGACGATGACCATGTTGGTGAAGCATCGCATCTGGCAGCCGAGCGCCTCGATCTCTCGGCCGCTGCGGCGCGAGACATAGAGGAAGGCGCAATTGCGGCAATCGCCGTTCCAGCAGAACTTGTTATACGAGAGTTCGCAGTTCAGGTGCTGCAGGATGCGGAGCAGCGTGTTGTTCTCCGGAACCTCGTACACCTTCCCGTTGATGGTGATCGGGATGAGTTTCGAATAGGCTTCGAGAAGTGCCGATTCCATGGCTCCGGACCCGTGGCTGGCGTAGCGGAAGCTTCCATCTCAATTTAGGGCTGGCCTTGAGGAACGGCAAGGGAGGCGCGGGGTTGCGCGGGATCAGGTCTGCGTTGACGGCCCCGAAAGGCAGTTCCAGCGACGCAGGTGGGGATAGATTCTGTCGAGCGGCAGCCCGATCACGTTCGTGTAACTCCCTTCGACCGAGGTGACGAACAGGGCCCCGATCCCCTGCAGCGCGTAGGAGCCCGCCTTGTCGGCGCCCTCGCCGGTCTCGACGTACCATGCGATCTCCTCCTCCGACATCGACGCGAAGGTGACGCGCGAGGTGACGCTCTCGCAGACCATCTCCTCCTCGGGGCTGGCGCGCAGGGCGATCGCCGTGATCACCTCGTGGGTGCGGCCGGCCAGCCGGCGCAGCATGCGGCGGGCATCGGCAGCGTCGCGCGGCTTGCCGAACAGCGTGCCATCCACCACCACCACGGTGTCGGCCGCGATCGCCAGGGAGGGGGAAGAGAGCGGCCGTGCGGCGCTGACCTTGGCGCGGGCAAGGCGCTCGGCCATCGGGCGCGGTGCCTCTCCTGCGAGGGCGACCTCATTGATGGCGGGCGGCGCCACGGTGAAGTCGAGGCCGGCGGCGCGCAGGAGGGCGGCGCGACGCGGCGAGGCCGAGGCGAGGACGATCACCCGGGACACCGGCATCACACCCGCCGGAAGAAGATCACCAGCGCCACGCCGGCGCCGATCGTCCCGAGAACCGTGAAGCGAAGGCTGAGCCCGAGGGTCAACTGCACGACCTTGATGTCGAGGTTCCAGGGGGCCGTGGTGCCGACCCGCACGCCCGCCGACAGCAGGCGTCCGAGCGGGCCGCCGGGAACCACCTTGCCGAGGATATCCCCGAGTGCGGTTCCAAGCATCGCCGCCAGCAGGACGATCACCACCAGATGCCAGAACTGCAGTCCGCCCTTCGGCACGCGTGAGGCTCCTTCGCAGTCGATCGCGTCCGCAGCATGCGAACGGTGTCACTCTACAGAACGGCGCCCCGGGGCGCAACGCGACCCGGCTGTTGCCCGCCGGACGCCCGTTCGTTTGACCCTCCCTGACGGCGGTCCTATAATCAATCCGCCGCAACGACCATCAACAGAGGGCTTTCCACAAAGGGGACTGGTGATTCATCGACCCATCGGCACGGCGATTCCGGCGGCGCTCGCACTTCTGGCGGGGATGTTTCTGGCCAGCGAAGGGCCGCGGCTCTCTGCCGCCGCCCAGGCTCCTGCCGGGCCGTCCGCTCGCCAGGCCCGCTCCCCCCTGGCGATTGGTCCGGTCGCCGATCTCAATATTGTGTTTACCGCCCAGGCGATCGGCTGGCTCGAGCCGTGCGGTTGACCCAAGAGCCCCCGTGGGGGGCTGGCCCGGCGGGCCGGCTTTCGTGACGTCTTCAGGAGGGCTTACCCCGAGACGCCCCTCATCTTCGTCGATGCCGGGGACTACACCGGCGACGACGACATTCCGGGGCGCCGGCAGACCGTCGCTCTCCTCGAGGGCATGAACGCGCTCGATTACCGGGTCGCCAACCTGTCGCGGCGGGAGTTTCTGCACGGCTACGACGCATTTCTCGAGCGCCGCGAGACGGCCGCATTTCCCTTCATTACGGCGAACCTCGTCTGGCAGGACTCAGGCGAGCCGATCGTCGATCCATACCATGTCGAAGTCGTTCGCCTGCGGAACGGGGCGGCCGTTTCCTCCCTGCGCATCGGGTTTCTCGGCCTGTCGGAAAGCGATCCGACGTTCATGCGGGACGGTCCTGATGGACGCCGCATTGTGACCGGTGACCCGCTGGTCGCGGCGGCGAAACATGTTCCGGAACTTGCCGGGAAGGCCGACATTATCGTCGTGCTGTCGAGCCTCGAACTCGATACCGCCAAGCGTCTCGCGCAACGCGTCGAGGGGATCGATTTGATCCTCGGCGGCAAGGGGGTGCGCCGGACGCGCAGCAACGACTTTCCACAGGACACGCTGTTCGGACGGACCCGGATCCTGTACATCGGCGATCAGGGGAAGAACCTCGGCGAGGTGCGTCTCAAGCTGGATGACGAGGGGGCGATCGTCTCGGCACAACGGAGCGTCGTCGGGCTGACCAGGAACTGGCCGGAGGATGAGACGCTGGCCGCCCTGATGGACCGGACCAAGAAGGACATCAACGAGTGGAACCGGCAGCAGGCGTCCGCGGTCAACCCGTTCGCGGCGGCTCCGGCCGGCAACCAGCCGGTCTACACCGGCTCGGAACGCTGTGCTCCCTGTCACGAGAAGGCATTTCAGACCTGGAGCGATTCCGGTCACGCGGACGCGTTCGACACCCTGGTCGAAGAGAGCCAGGATTTCAATCCCAACTGCGTCCGCTGCCACACGGTCGGATTCCGCCGGAAGAACGGCTTCGTAAGTTCCACGGTGACTCCGGCGCTCAGGCATGTCGGGTGCGAAGCATGTCATGGCCCGTCGAGCCGCCACCCGGACGATGACCTGATCGGCTACGGGCGCACCAGCGTCCGCCGGTGCGTCACCTGCCACACCCGGGAGAACAGTCCGGACTTCGATCCGGCCACCTACGTTCCCAGAATCCTGCACTGGGAGCAGGGCCGCCAGGCCTCCCGCTGAGGCGTCCTCCCGTGCCGGTTTCT
Organism: uncultured bacterium; assembly: GCA_965371335.1. GTDB lineage: Bacteria > Acidobacteriota > Polarisedimenticolia > Gp22-AA2 > Gp22-AA2 > CBDUYA01. Next base: position 12,406 of record CBDUYA010000012.1, read on the forward strand.
TGACCCTCCCTCCCCGGGCGTGTAGGTTAGCTCTCATGACGGACACCGCGTCGCGGGAAGGCATGGTGGGGACGTCGCCGGGACGCATTCTCGGGTTCGATTTCGGCGATCGGCGGATCGGCGTCGCGCTTTCCGATCCTCTTGGTGTCACCGCGCAGCCGCTGACCACTCTGGAACGCGCCTCCTGGAAGAGCGATCTCGGCCGCATTCGGGACCTGGTTCGCGAGCATGAGGTGATCCGCATCGTCGTCGGCATGCCGCTCAGCATGGATGGCGGCCGCAACGAGAGAGTGCGGCTGACCGAGGAGTTCATGGATCGGCTGCGCACCACGACCGGCCTGCCGGTCGATCCCTGGGATGAGCGACTGACCACCGTGCAGGCCGAGCGGACCCTGCTGGAAGGGGACGTCAGCCGGGCCGGGCGACGCCGCGCCATCGATCGCCTCGCCGCGATCATCCTGTTGCAGTGCTATCTTGATGCCCGCGCCGTCAGGAATCGTCCATGACCCCGCTCCCGCTGCCCAGGTTGCCTCGCCACTGGGCCCTCGCGCTGGGCATCGCGGGGCTGCTCCTGCTGGTCGTGGCGGGGACCGCCACCGTGCGGTTCTCTCTTTGGGCCGCCATGCCGTACCGCGGGCATGGGTCGTCCTCGGTCATCGTGGAGATTCCTCCCGGGGCCGGCCTGCGCCAGACTCTGGCGATTCTCCAGGCGCACGGCATCGTGCGGCCCTTCAAGATGGATGCGCTCTATCTCAGCCTGACCGGCCGGTCGCGCGGAATCAAGACGGGAGAGTTCGATTTTACCCGCCCGATGACCCCGGCCGAAGTGTTCGACAAGATCATCAAGGGCGACGTCTACCATCACCGGGTCACCATACTCGAAGGCTCGCGCTCCGACGAGATCTTCGCCATCTTTGAACGATCCGGATTCGGCACGCGGGAGGAGTTCATCGAGGCGTTTCAGGATACCGCACCGCTGGGCGGGATTGACGACGCGGCGGCCGACCTGGAGGGGTATCTGTTCCCCGACACCTACAGCCTGTCGAAGGGGACCCCGGCCCGCGCCATCGTGAAGATGATGGTGGCGCGGTTCCATGAGGTCTTCAGGTCCGAGTGGGTGGAGGCGGCGAAAGCTCACGGCATGACGGTGCGCGAGGCGGTGACGCTGGCGTCGCTGATCGAGCGGGAGACGGCGATCGCCGAGGAGAACCCCATCGTTTCATCCGTCTTTCACAATCGCCTCCGCAGCGGGATGCGCCTGCAGTGCGATCCGACCATCATCTACGCTCTGGCAATGCGCGGCCAGTATGACGGCAACATCCGCAAGCGCGATCTGAAGATTGATTCGCTCTACAACACGTATCGTTATGCGGGGCTGACACCCGGCCCGATCGGGAACCCGGGCGCCTCCGCGCTGGAGGCGGCGGTGGAGCCGGCGGACACCGGCTACCGCTACTTCGTGTCGATGAATACGGGGCGGCACCACTTCTCGGCAACGCTGGAAGAGCACAACCGCGCCGTCTGGGAGTATCAGAAGCGGCCCTACCGCCTCAAGCGGCTGGCCCGCTCGAAGGGTTCAAAGCGTGGTAGTTGATCTCGCGGCGTCGGGCCTGGTCGCTCAACCGCTCGGAGATCAGCCCGCGATCGGTGATCTCCCCGTTGCGGAAACACTCGAAGTGGAAGCGGCAGAAACCTTCGCGAAAGGCTTCGTCGCAGCACCGTGCCACGCCTCCCCAGCTGGTGACGAAGACACAGCGATCCAAGATCGTCCTCCTTGTCTGCCGGACTCAGGGCGGACCGTGTCGCGGCCCGGCCCAGTATCGTCAGAGAACGCCGTCGAGGTCAAGCGGCCGGGCGTCCGGGAGGGAATGGAATGAGCCCCGCCTTCGGGCGTCTCGAGATGTTCGCGGCCCTGCTCGCCGTGGCCGGTCTGGTGCTGAGCCTGCGCACCGCCATTCGCCTGGTCAGGACCATCCGCGCGCGCTCCACCCTGGGCGCGCCCTACCGGGAAGGGATGATCGCCGATCGCGCGCTCGGCCTGCTGATGACCCTGCCGATCCTGGCGGCCGGCGCGCTGCTGGTGTTCCTGTCGCTGGCCATGGCCGCGTTTCAGGCCGATGCGGGAACGATCCGCGTCGGGCGCCTCGAAGCGCGGCATTCCGGAGGGGGGATCACCTCGGTGATCTTCCGGCCCGATCCGGACTATCCGGGCCGGACGACGCTGGCGGGAGAGATCCGGGGTTCCCGCTGGGCGATCGGCGGGGACTTCGTCAAGTGGGATCCCTCGGTCGCCTGGCTCGGGCTTCGTTCCGGGCATCGCCTGCGCTACCTTCTTGGCACACAGGATCCGAGCGGCCTGTCGAAGGATGACGGCAACGGCCGCACCGTGCTCGAGCCGCTGCCCGCGAGCGCCGCGGCGCTCGTCTCCGGCGCCCGCTTTATCCCGTTCCTCGAAGTGAAGGTCCAGGCCTCCCGGTGGATCCGTCCGGCGAGGCTTCAGGTCGTCGATGTCCACGCCGGGCCGCACGGCTACCTCGCCGACATCGCCGCCGAGAACACCGCCCGCTAGACCGAGGACTCCGCCGGGGCGCACAATACCAGGGCCGCCTCCCAGGCGGGCCACCGCTGCCGCGCGCAGCGTCCCGGCGGGCCGACGCCGCAGCGATCGACGGCGGTCGTCTTGACACCGGCGCGGCCTGCGGCTAGTTTTCCCCCGTCTTGGGACCGGACTGGAAATCGAGCCACGACCTGGTTCGCGTGATCGGTCCCCGATGTCATCATCCACGCCAGGGAGCGGGCAGCATGCTGGAGGTCAGGGGAATCACCAAGATCTACGGTGCGCGGCGTGCGGTCGACGACCTCACGTTCTCGGTCGACCGCGGGGAGATCCTCGGCTTCCTCGGGCCGAACGGCGCCGGTAAGACGACCACCATGCGCATCCTGACCGGCTTCGTCCCCCCCACCTCGGGCACGGCGAAGGTCGCCGGCTTCGACGTGCGGGACGAGCCGCTCGAAGTGAAGAAGCGGATCGGCTACCTGCCGGAGCACCCGCCGCTCTACCAGGAGATGCTGGTGCGGTCCTACCTGAGCTTCGTGGCGACCATCCGCGGCGTGCCCCGGCGGCAGATCGCCTCGCGGGTGGGGGCCGCCATCGAGCGCTGCGGCCTGCGGGAGGTCGCCGGGCGGCTGATCGGCAACCTTTCGAAGGGATTCCAGCAGCGCGTCGGCCTGGCTCAGGCGATCCTGCACGAGCCGGACCTGCTCATCCTCGATGAGCCGACCGTCGGCCTCGACCCCTCACAGATTCGCGAGATCCGGCAGCTCATCAAGAGCTTTGCGGGTGAGCACACGGTGATCCTCTCGACCCACATCCTGGCGGAGGTCACCATGACGTGCAGCCGCGTGCTGATCATCAATGAGGGGAAGATCGCCGCCACCGATACGCTGGAGCGCCTGGCGGCGCGCGGCGGGAGCCGCCGGCGGGTGGTGCTTCGTCTGGCGCGCAACGCGGACGCCGCATCTCAGGCGATCCGCGCCATCTCCGGCGTGGTCAAGGTCGAGCGGGACGACGGCACGGAGGGCGGGTTCGTGGTCGAGATGGCCGAGGGACATGACGCGCGCGAGGAGATCGCGGCGCACGCGGTGCGCCAGGGATGGGGGCTGCTGGAGATGCGCCCGCTCACCAGGAGCCTCGAGGACATCTTCATCGAGATCATCGGGGGGCGGACGACATGAGGAACACGCTGGCGATCGCCTGGCGCGAGATCCGGACCTATTTCACCTCGCCCCTCGCCTACGTCGTGATCGGCGTGTTCCTGGCGCTGAGCGGCTATTTTTTCTGGGCGCGGTTGCTGTACTTTTCGGAGCTCTGCCTCCGCTATGGCAACAATCCCTACATTTACCAGCAGCTCAACGTCAACGACATGGTGATCAGGCCGCATTTCGGCACCATGGGGATGATCTTTCTGTGGATGATCCCGATGATCACGATGCGCCTGCTGGCGGAAGAGCGCCGGGCGGGAACGGCCGAGCTGCTGTTCACCTGCCCGGTGACCAGCGGGCAGGTCATTCTGGGGAAGTACCTCGGCGCCGCTTTTCTTCTCCTGGTGATGATTGCCGCCACTTTGACCTACCCGCTCCTGGTGGCGGGGGGCGGGACAGCGCCCGACATGGGGCCGACCCTGATCGGATACTTCGGCATTCTCCTTATGGGGCTGTCGTTTCTCGCCATCGGCCTGCTGATCTCTTCACTGACCGAAAACCAGATGGTCGCCGCCGTCGGTGCTTTTGGCGTGCTTCTGATCCTATGGGTCATCAACTGGGTGGCGGCATCCGCAACCGCTACGCTGGCGAGCATCATCAACAACTTCACGAATGGTTTGTGGAACGGGCTCGGTCTTCCGCTCGGCGGCCCGACGCTGGGGGACCTGATCAATCATTTGTCGATCACATGGCACTCCGAGGATTTCCAGAAGGGCCTGCTCGATACGCAGCATGTCGTCTTCTACGCCAGCGTCGTCTTCCTGGCGCTGTTCGTGACCCAGCGGGTCATCGAATCGCGGCGCTGGAGATGAGGAGAGAAGAGGGGTGAAGACTCTCAGGAACTACGGCGTCGGCGCCGGGTTGCTCCTGCTGGTGCTGGCGTTCATCCTTAATACGTTCGGCCTGGAGGCGAGGACCTACGTTCTCAGCCTCGGCGGCCTGGGCCTGCTGTTCCTGCTGGCCGGGCTGGCCGCCGATCGGAAGAGGGTCGTCGCGCTGCTCAGCGGGCGCCAGGGCCGCGCCGCCGGTGCCAGCGTCGGCTATTCCCTGGTGGTGCTGGCGGTGATCGTGCTGATCAATTTCCTCGCCGGCAGGCACCATACTCGGATCGACCTGACCGAGGACAGAGTATTCTCTCTGAGCGAGCAGACCGTTCGGGTCCTGGAAGAGCTGCCACGCGCCGTCTCGGTGACCGCCTTCTATCAGGACTCGGAACCGACGCGCCGGAAGCTCGAGGACCTGCTCGACGAGTATCGCTATCGCACCGACCGGCTGACCGTCCGCTTCGTCGACCCCGACAAGAATCCGGCCGCGGTCCGGCGCTACGAGGTGAGCGAGTACGGCACCATCGTGCTGGAAAGCGGCGAGCGCGAGAGCCGCGTCACCGTCGCCGACGAGGAATCGATTACCAACGCTCTGATCCAGGTCACCAAGGACACCGAACGCGTCGTGTACTTCACGACGGGGCATGGCGAGCGCGGACTGGACGACGGGGAGCGGAACGGTGTGACCCTCCTCAAGCAGGCACTCGAAAAGCAGCACTACACGGTGAGGCCGCTGCTGCTCAATCAATCGATAGCGGACGATGCCACCCTGGTCGTCATCGCCGGCGCGAAGAAGAGATTCCTCGAGACCGAGATCGCTCTGCTGCGCGAATACCTCGAAGCGGGCGGCCGTCTGTTCCTGATGCAGGATCCAGGCGACGATCCCGGACTCGGCGATCTCCTGGCCGGGTACGGTGTCAGTTTCCGTGATGATGTCGTCATCGACAAGATCTCGCAGTTGTTCGGCGGCGATGCGCTCGTCCCTCTGGTGGCGCCCGAAGGATACGATGGGGCTCACGCCATCACCAGAAACTTCACCTATCAGACCTTCTATCCGATGGCCCGCTCGATCGAGGTGGGCGACGAGATTCCCGCAGGCGTACGCATCACTGAGCTGGCGCGCACGTCCGACTACTCCTGGGGCGAGCTGAGCCAGGACGAACTGCAGGGCGGGACGATCCAGATGACCGAAGGGGTCGATGTCGCCGGTCCGGTGACCCTTGGCGCAGCGATCGTGATCGGCGATCCGCCTGAAGATGCTGCGGCGGAGACCGTTCCGGATGGTGAACAGGAAGCGGGAAGTCACGCGGCAGACAGGCCGGAAACGGCGCCTCCCGAGACCCGGCTGCTGCTGTTCGGGGACTCCGACTTTTCCAGCAACG
>CBDUYA010000013.1:0-17991 GCA_965371335.1 uncultured bacterium
CGACGCGGTCTGCCGGGTCCGTTACCGGGGTCGGTTCCTGGGGATCGGCGCGCGTCCCATTCTGGACGCCGCCCACTACCTGAGCGCCGGCGTCGTCTGCTTCGCGCGCGGGCTCAACGACACGCCGAAGATGACGGCGCTCCTGCTCGCCGGCCGGGCGCTCGCACCGCAGGTCGCTCTCGCCGGGCCGCCTGCCTCCGGCGCGGGGTCGAACGCCGCCATCGCCGGTCCGGACATCGCCATCGCGGGAGTGGCAGCGGCGATCGCGCTCGGCGGCCTGTTCGGCGCCCGCCGGGTCGCGAAGACGATGTCCCATCGGATCACCGCGATGAATCCGGGTCAGGGATTCATGGCGAACCTGATCACCGGGCTGCTCGTCGTCGGCGCCTCGAAGTTCGGCCTGCCGGTGTCGACGACGCACGTCTCGTGCGGGGCGCTCTTCGGCATCGGCGCCTCGACCCGCCAGGCCCGCTGGAAGGTGATCGGCGAAATCCTCCTCGCCTGGATTATCACCCTCCCGGTGGCGGCCCTGCTCGGCGCCCTGGCGTTTCGCCTTCTCTGATCGCCCTCAATTTACAACTTGACATATCGTTTTTAACCTTGTAAATTACCGATCGATGTCGATCCACGAGGAGGTCCTGAGCGCGGCATTGCGCATCTGTGGCGGGCGCGCCGGCTGGCGTTTCCGGCCTCTCGAGATCGTCCGGGCGCTGCCCCACGTTCACGCCGGCTCGGTGCGCACCCATGTCGTCAGCCGCTGCTGCGTGAACGCGCCGGCGAATCACCCGCACCGGTGGGACTACTTCGAGAGGGTCGAGCGTGGTCTGTACGAGATTCGTGCCTCCTGGCGTCGCCGTGCCGGGCGGCAGCGCGCGGTCGACGGTCGGCTCAACGTGGCTGGCCGGCACGCCCTGGCTGATCGGCACGCCCTCGCTGACCGGCGCACCCTGGCCGAACGGCCCGCCGCGTACCGGCCAGATGCCGACACCCCGCCGCGCGACACGGTCCATGCGGTCGTCAGCAAAAGCCGCGGGTGGTACGTCGCCGAATGTCTCGAGATCGCCGTCGTGACGCAGGGGCACACCCTCGATGAGTTGACCGCCAATCTCCGTGACGCCGTCGACCTCCACCTCGAAGGCGATGACGCCGCGGCGCTCGGGCTGCTTCCTTCGCCCCGCATCGCCGTCACCTACGAGCTGCCCGCGCGCACATCCTGATGTCGCCCCGGCTCCGACGCCTCTCCGCGCGCGAGGTCCTGCGTGCCCTTCGCGCCCATGGCTTCGAAGTCGTCTCGACGCGGGGCAGCCACGCCAAGCTGCGCCGCTCGTCTCCCGGCGGAACCCCGCAGATCCTGACCGTGCCGCTTCACCAGGAGCTGGCGCCCGGCACACTCCGCGCCATCGTTCGCCAGGCGAGTCGATTCATCCCCGAAGAGGAGCTGCGACCGTTCTTCTATATATGACGGACTCCGCCCGCGGTTCGGCGGCCGATGGGGTAGAATCCCCCCACATTCCGGGACACAGGGGGGGCTCCGAACATGCCATCAATATATAGAGACACCACGGCCGTCGCCTGCTTCTGTCTTCCCGCCCTCTTGCTGACCGCTTGCGGCGGTGCCGATGCCCCGCCCCCGGTTTCCATCCGCCTGGTCGATCTTTATGATCAGGCGGCCATCGAGGGGACCGACGTCGAAACGGATCGCGCCAGCCCCCGCACCGAATGGAAGTTCGCTGCGCCCGGGTCGCCGACGACCAAGCCGCTCGCCGGCACGACCAGAGCGGAGGGCACCACCGCGCAGCGCGCCGACGCCACCTTCCCCGCCACCCGCGGCTGGCAGGCCGGCCCCGGCGTGACCGGCCTGGCGGTGGTCGATGAGAAGCTCACCGGCACGACCACCACCGACTTTCCGCTGCTCAGCGTCGAACGGAACACCGGCATCGACGAGCGCGATCTGGTGCACTCGGTTGAGGTGCGCCTCAAGGCTTCGGCCGGCGCCAACCTCGGCGTCAGCTTCAGCGACGACGAGGAGGTCGATTTTGACAAGGCGCTTGACGGGGCGAAGGTCTTCCCCTGGTCGACGACCGTGCCGATCATCGCCGGCGAGGAGATGCGCACCTACACGCTGAAACCATCCCGCCCGGTGACCGCCTCCGGCATCCGTCACCTCCTGGTGCGGCCGACCGACGCGGCAGGGGCAAGCTTCGCGATCGCCTCGGTGCGGGTCGTCTTCCGCCGCGAGCACCTGGCGAACTTGCCGTCGGGGATCGGCTGGCACGGACTGTCGGAGATCTACCGCGAGACGGTCGTCTCCCGCTCGCCCGAGACGATCCGTCTCGAGGTCACGCTGCCGGAGAGGCCGTGGCTCGACCTCGGCCTCGGCACCATCGAGAACGGGCCGGTGACCTTTCGCGTCGGACTGAGCCGCGCCGGCCTGAGCCGCGTCGGCGTCAGCCGCGCCGGTGGTCGCCCGTCGTCCGGCACGCCCGCCGGCCCGGACGACACGCTGCTGCTGGAGCGCACCGTCACCACCCCCCACCGCTGGGAGGAGACACCGATCGATCTCTCACCGTGGGCCGGCCAGACCGTCACCCTGTCGCTGTCGCTGCGCGCCGCCGAGGGCGGCACCCTCGGCTTCTGGGGCTCGCCCGCCGTGCGCCGCCGCGGCGCGGAGCCGCCGATCGTCGCGGGGACCGTTGACGCGTCGACCGCGAGCACCCCGGCTGCCGCCGCCACGTCCGTGACCGCCGCCCCTGCCAAGCGACGCAGCGCGCCCCCGCAGGGCGTCATCCTGATATGGGCCGACACACTGCGGCGCGATCACCTCGGCGTCTACGGCTACCCGCGCTCCACCGCACCGACGGTCGCCCGCATGGCACGTGAGGGAGCGCTGTTCGCCGACAGCCACGTCAACGGCACCTGGACCAAGGTCTCCACCACATCGCTGTTCACCGGCATGTATCCTCCGTCGCACACCGTCACCGAATTCAGCGACCGCCTCCCCGCCGGCGCCACCACGCTCGCCGAGGTCTACCGCGACGCCGGCTACGCCACCCTGTCGCTGTCGTCGATCCTGTTCACCGGCAAGTTCACCAACCTGCACCAGGGATTCGAGCAGGTGCACGAGAGCGGCTCGATGCCGGACGACCTCGACAGCAAGACCGCCCGCGAATACGTCGATCGTCTGCTGCCGTGGCTCGAGGCGCACCGCGACGTGCCGTTCTTCGTCTTCCTGCACGTCTCCGACCCGCACGACCCGTTCCTGCCGTATGCCCCGTACGACACGATGTGGGGCGACCCCGCGTGGAAGGAAGAGCACGAGGCCAACCAGGAGACGGTGCGCGACTCGATCGAAGACCCGCTCATGAAGAGGTTCGGCATGCCGAACCGCGCCGAGCTGCGGAAGGCCGGCATCGACCCCGACACCTACATCGAGCGTGAGCAGGCGTGGTACGACGGCTCGATCCGGGGGATGGATGCGGAGATCGCGCGCCTCCTCGAGCGCCTCCGTGATCTCGGCCTCGACGACAAGACGCTCATCGTCTTCACCGCCGACCACGGCGAAGAGTTCCTCGAGCACGGCCGCATGTTCCACGGCCAGACCACGTATGGAGAGCTCGCCAACGCGCCGCTCATCATGTGGGGCCCGGGCGGGTTCGTGCCGCCCGGCGTCACCGTCGCCGACACCACCCAGGTGATCGACCTGATGCCGACGCTGCTGGAGCTGAGCGGCCTGCCGACCCCGGCCACCGTGCAGGGGCGGAGCCTGGTGCAGCTGATGCAGGGGGCCGCGGCGACGCGCATTGCCGCCTTCATCCAGAAGGCCCGCACCTACGAAGCCGCCGGCCCGCCGCCGCGCGAGGCCGAGATGTTCGCCGTGGTCCATGACGGCTGGAAGCTCATCCACCATACGCAGCGTCCCGGCAGCGTTGCCGCTTCGCATGACGCCGCGCCCGGTGCCGCCGCTCCATCCGCGGCCACGGACTCACGCGCCGCCGCGTCACCCACCGCGGGCGACTTCGAGCTGTTCAATACCCGCACCGACCCGCTCGATCTGGTCAACCTCGCCCCCCAACACCCCGACATCGTCGCGCGCCTGGCGCGCATGATCGCCGGCTGGCGCGCCGACTGCGAAGCCGCCCGCCTCGAGTCGGACGACGAGACGCAGGAGTCGCTCAGCCACGACGAGCTCGAGCGCCTGCGGAGTTTGGGGTATATCAACTAGCCCCGGCGCGCTCGGGTTGCCTTGTTCACCCCTCTCTCACAGCGGCCAGATCCACAGAATCATCGGCACGCTCACCACCACGACCAGCGCTTCGAGCGGCAGCCCGAGACGCCAGTAGTCGCCGAACTTGTAGCCGCCGGGGCCCATGATGATCGTGTTGTTCTTGTGCCCGATGGGGGTCAGGAAGGCGCACGACGCAGCGACCGCCACCGCCATCAGGAACGCGTCGGGGTTGGCGCCCAGCCGGTTGGCGATGTCGATCCCGATCGGCGCGGCGATGAGGGCGGTCGCGACATTGTTCAGCACATCCGAAAGCGTCATCGTGACGATCATCAGGATGGTCAGCACGGCGACCGTCGGCAATCCGGCGGTCCAGTCGACGATCGAACTGGCGATGATCGCCGTTCCGCCGCTCGCCTCCAGTGCCGCGCCGATCGGGATCATCGAACCGAGCAGCACGATCACCGGCCACTCGATGGAGTCGTAGACCTCCGACAGCGGCACGATCCGCAGCCCGAGGTACGCGATGACGACCATCGCGAGCGCCAGCGGCAGATAGACGAAGCCGAGGCTTGCCGCGCCGATGGCGGCCGCGAACATGCCGGTCGCCAGCCAGGCCTTGCTGCGCTGGGTGATCCCGAGGCCGCGCTCGGCGAGCGGCAGGCAACCGAGCCAGGCGACGACGTCGGGCAGTTGTTCCTCGGGCCCGAGCAGCAGGAGGACGTCTCCCGGCTCGATACGCGTCTTGCGCACCCGTTCGCGGAAGCGCTCCCCGCGGCGCGAGATGCCGAGCAGCGTCACCCCCTGGCGGTACTGCAGGCGGAGATCCATCGCCGAGAGCCCGGCGATACGCGCCCCTTCCGGCACAACGACCTCGATCACGTCGACGGTCTCGCCGGTGAGCCCGTCATGCTTCTCCGAGCCGGCCAGCTTCAACCCCGCCGCGCCGACGAACTGGTCGATCGCCTCCGGGCTGCCCTCGAAGACGACGGTGTCGTTCTTCCTGACCTTCTCGCGGCGCGCCGTGCCGGGAAGGCGTCTGCCCGATCGCACCAGGCCGAGGAGCGTGACGTCGTTTTCCTCGGCCGCCGGTTCGAGATCGCGCAGCGGCTTGCCGATGGCCTCGCAGTCCTCGGGCACCCTGGCTTCGGCGATGTAACCCGCAAGGTCCTGCAGCTCCCGGGCAGCGTCTTTCCTGCTCCGCTCGACCGGGATCAGCCGCCAGCCGAATGCGGCGACGAATGCGATGCCGGCCAGCGCCACCACGGCGCCGACCGGGGCGAAGTCGAACATCCGGTACGGCACGCCGAGCGCGTCCTCGCGGAAGGTAGCGATAACGATGTTCGGAGGTGTGCCGATCAGCGTCACCATGCCACCGAGGATCGAGGCGAACGACAGCGGCATCAGGGTGAGCGCCGGACTCCGTTTGGCGCGCCGCGCCGCCTGCAGGTCGACCGGCATCAGGAGCGCCAGCGCCGCCACGTTGTTCATCAGGCTCGACAACGCGGCGGCGATCCCGGCCATGATCCCGATGTGCGCCTGCAGCCCGCGCGAGGCATCGATCACGCGGCGCGCCAGCAGCTCGACCGCCCCGGAGCGCGACAGGCCGCGGCTGACGATCAGCACCATCGCGATAATCACCACCGCAGGATGTCCGAACCCCGCGAAGACCTGGGCTGCCGGCACCACGCCGGCCGCATAGGCGACGATCAGAGCCGCAAACGCCACCAGGTCGTAGCGGAACCGCCCCCAGATCAGGAAGACGAAGATAAGGCCGATCAGCGCAAACAGAATGCCCTGATCGGCAGTCATGATGGTCCCGGCTGGATGGTCATTCCTGTCCCGCTTCTGTGCTCATGACGGTGCCGGTCACCCTTCTTGGGGCCCGGAGACGCCTTCTTCGTACGCCCTCAGCAACGCGGCCCGCCTGCCTGGCGATGCTGCGACCGGCGTAGAATACACCGATGCCGCAGGCCGCTCACCCTGCTCCTGCCGGCGCTGGCGCAGAGCGGCCGTCCTCCGGCGCTGCATTCTCCGCCGCAGCGGCCCGTCGTGGGTTACAATGCCGGCCGGATATCGACAACCGAACCCCGTGAACCCGGGATCTGTGAAGGGGAGGCTCATGCCCAACCGCCTGCCGGCCGTCGCGATCGGCGCCTGCTTCGTCCTCCTCGCGTGCCAGCCGATGGCTGAGAAGGACATCGCCGTGAAAATCGATCCCCCTGTCGCCAGCATCGTTCCGAAGCAGCTCGAGCTGCATGGTGACGTCCGCACCGACAACTATTACTGGCTGAAGGAGCGCGGCGACCCGAAGGTCGTCGCCTACCTGGAAGAGGAGAACAGATACACCGACGCGCTGATGGCGCACACCGAGCCGCTGCAGAAGATCCTGTTCGCCGAGTTCAAGGAGCGCATCAAGCAGACCGACATGTCGGTGCCCTACCGCGAAGACGGCTACCTCTATTACTCGCGCCTCGAGGAGGGGAAGGATTATTCCATCCACTGCCGCAGGAAGGCGGCGGGCAGCGCCCTCCCGGACGGCGTGATGGCCGCCGCGCTCGGCGCCCCCGCGCCGGATCGCGACCAGGCCGCCGATGAAGCCCCCGAAGAGATCATGCTCGACGTGAACGAGCTGGCGCAGGGGCACGACTTCTACTCCCTCGGCCAGAAGGAGGTCAGCCCCGGGCAGGATCTGCTCGCCTACACCGAGGACACGGTCGGCCGCCGCATCTACACCATCAGGGTGAAGAACCTGACGACCGGCGCGATGCTCCCCGACGTGATCCCGGACACAACCGGCAATGTCGCCTGGGCCAACGATAACAAGACGCTGTTTTATTCACGGCAGGATCCGGTCACCCTGCGTCCCTATCAGATATACCGCCACGCCCTCGGCGCCAACCCGGCCGGCGACACGCTGATCTATGAAGAGAAGGACGAGACCTTCCGCGTCGGCGTCGGCAAGACGAAATCGAAGAAGTATCTCGTGATCGGCAGCTTCCATACCCTCAGCAGCGAGATGCGTTACCTCGACGCCGGCCATCCGGAGGGCGAGTTCACCATCTTCCAGGAGCGCCAGAAGGACCACGAGTACAGCATCGACCACCTGGGCGGCGACGGCGAGCATGGCGACCGCTTCTACATCCGTACCAACGCCGAGGCGAAGAACTTCCGCCTGATGTCGGCGGCCGCCGGCGCCACCGCGCGCGGCAACTGGAAGGAGGTCATCCCGCACCGCGACGACGTGCTGCTGGAGAGCTTCGAGCTCTTCAAGGGCCACCTGGTGGTCGAGGAACGGAAGGACGGCCTGATCCGCATCCACATCGTGCCGTGGGCCGATCCGCAGGGCGGCCACTATCTCGACTTCGGCGAGCCGGCCTACCTCGCCTACGTCAGCGTCAACCGGGAGGCCGACACGCCGGTGGTCCGCTACGCCTATATGTCAATGACGACCCCCGACTCGGTCTACGACTACAACATGGCCACCCGGGAGAAGACGCTGCTGAAGCGGGACGAGGTGCTCGGCGGCTTCGACTCCGCCAACTACGTGACCGAGCGGCTGACGGCGACGGCCCGCGACGGGGCGAAGGTGCCGATCTCGATCGTCTACCGCCAGGGAACGCCGCGGGACGGCAGCGCCCGGCTGGTGCTGTATGCCTACGGCTCGTACGGCTACAGCATGGACGCCACCTTCAGCCCTTATCGAGTGAGCCTGCTCGATCGCGGGCTGATCTGGGCCATCGCCCACGTGCGCGGCGGCGAGGAGCTCGGCCGGACCTGGTACGAGGACGGCAAGCTGCTGAAGAAGAAAAACACCTTCACCGATTACATCGACTGCGCCGAGCACCTGATCGCGCAGAAGTACACCGGCGTGGACCGCATCTATGCCATGGGCGGCAGTGCCGGCGGACTGCTGGTCGGCGCCGTCGTCAACATGCGTCCCGACCTGTTCGACGGCGCCCTGGCCGCGGTGCCGTTCGTCGACGTCGTCACCACCATGCTCGACGACAGCATCCCGCTCACCACCAACGAGTACGACGAGTGGGGCAACCCGAACGACAAGACCTACTACGACTACATGCTGTCGTACTCTCCATACGACAACGTGGAGGCGAAGGCGTATCCCCACATGCTGGTCACCACCAGCCTGCACGACAGCCAGGTGCAGTACTGGGAGCCGGCCAAGTGGGTCGCCAGGCTGCGCGCCAGAGCGACCAACGGCCATCGCCTGTTGCTGAAGACCGAGATGGAAGCGGGTCACGGCGGCGTCTCGGGCCGCGACAAGCGTTACGAGCAGATGGCGTTCGACTACGCCTTCCTTCTCGACCTCGCCGGGGTGACGCGGTAGCGCGGCGCCCAGCGGTAGTGCAGCGTTCAGCCGATCACCGTCCCCGAGGTCCGGATCTCCCCGCGCGTGCGCGACAGGAACCGTGTGTCGACGGTGGTGTCGATGCGGGGCAGGTGGAGCTGCAGCGGATTGCTGTCGGTGTCGTTTCCCGTCTCGCACGCCGCGATGATCCGCGCCATCAGCAGGCCGAGAACCGGGGCGGTCTTGAACGACGAGCCGCTGGTGCCGATGCAGACGTAATAGCCGGGGAGGTCGGTGCGATCGACAATCGGGTACCAGTCGCGCACCGTCACGTCGTACAGGTCGGCGACCCCTTTCTCGGGGCCGAGACGGACCTGCGGGAAGCGCTTCATCAGGCGGAGGCACTGGAGTTCGTGGTAGGCCCCGGTGACGCCGGTGTTGATGTGGTCCGGGTCGTCGACGAACTCGAGCGCGTCGCACTTCGGATCGGTCGAGCCGACGATGATCTTCCGCCCTCCCGCTTCGGGCCGGAAGTAGATGCCGCCATCGAGGTCGCCGACGATCGGCAGCGTCGCGCCGGAGCCGGCGGCCGCCGTGTAGGCGTCGTCGCCGGCCAGGGCGGCCGCGCCATACAGCGGGTTGTCGAGCGAGTGCACCTCGCGCCGCAGCGGGCGGGTTTCGAGCGGCAGTGTGACCCCGGCCAGCCGGTTGATGATCGCCGAGTGCGGTCCGGCGACATTGACCACGATCCCCGCTTCGATCGAGGTGCCGCCGTCCGTCTCCAGGTGAAAGCGCCGCTCGCCCCCCATCCCAGCGCCCCCGCTTCCGACCCGCGCGATGCTCGTCACCCGGTGGTTGAGCACGAAATGCACGCCGTCCCGCTCGGCCGCCCGCCTCAGGTTCTGCGCCGCCAGCGCCGGGAAGACGACGTAACCGGCATCCTCCTCGAACACGCCCCCCTCGATGCGGCGTCCGGTCGGCGCGAAGAAGCCGGGGTCATCGGCCGGGCGGGGCGGGAAGTTCGAGGCGATGTCGAGGAACGGAAAGCGCTCGGCGATCTCGTCGGCCGAAAGCACGCTGGCCCGTATGCCGAGCCGCTGCATTTCGGCCACCGTGGCGTGCGCCCCTTCGTCGAGGTGCGGGGGGATGAACAGCATCCCCGGACGTGGGAAGTTGATAAGGTCATCGTCGATCGGTCCGAGGAAGGCGGCCCAGTCGTCCCAGATGTGCCACGCTTCGTGCGCCATGGCGATCATGCCGGGCTGCGCGTAGAAGCGGCGCACGATACCGCACGAGGCGGCGGTCGAGCCGTGCCCGACGTCGCCATTCTTGTCGAGCACCGTGACCTCGTAGCCGCCGCGCCGCAGCTCGAGCGCCACGGCGCAGCCGACCACGCCGGCACCGATCACACAGACCCTGGTGGCCATCGGGTCGATCATACTCCCGCAGCTTCGTCGCGTGCTCCGGAGATGGGCGCAGGGACCGGCGCCACCGGGCGGCCCCGTGCGGGTGGGCCGGAACCTGGCCCGGCGATCGGGGCTTGATCCCCAAAAATTGCGTATAGTTCCCCCCACCGCGCCGGGGATCGTGCCTCTATGCCGACAGCCGCCTCCAGGATCGCCCCACCGTCGCGGGGATGGAATCCCCTCGGTCTCGACCTGCGCCCCGGCGAGGGCGCCACCGCCTGGCTGCTCTTCTTCGGCTTCTTCCTGATCGTCGCCTGCCAGTACGTCACCAAGACCGTGCGGCAGTCGACCTATGTCGACTCGCTCGGGGCGCTCAACCTCCCCTGGGTCTACCTGCTGGTGGCGCTCTGCTCCTATCCTCTGCTGCGGCTCTACCTGCGTTACGCCGATCGGGTGGCGCGGCACCGGCTGATCGCGGCGACCTGCTTCATCGTCGCCGCGACGATGGTGCTGTTCTGGTGGCTGTTCCGCTACCCCTGGCCGTGGGTCCCGGTCGTCTTCTACGTCTGGGTGACGATCACCTTCGGGGCGACGGTCAGCCAGTTCTGGTCGTTCGCCAGCCACGTGTTCGATGCGCGGCAGGCACGGCGGTTGTTCGGCCTGGTGGCGGCCGGTGGCCTGCTCGGAGGGATCGCGGGCGGACAGATGGCGCGGCTCGCCTCCGATCTGGCGGGGCCGCGCTCGGCGCTCCTGGTGGCGGCGGTCATATTGATCGGCGTGGTGCTGGTGTCCGGCGTGGTGCGGCGCCGGGGAGGCGGCGGCGAGGCATCTTCCGGTGGCGTCGGCGCGACGCCCCGCAGCGTCGCCGGCGCGACCGAAGGACCGGAGGCGATCCGCGGCGTGGTTTCACTGCTGCGGCGCTCGCGCCATCTGCAACTGGTGTCGGTCCTGCTGGTGCTGAGCGTCGTGGTGGCGCAGATCATCGATCTGCAGTTCAACTGGGCGGTGGAGCGCTCGACGGCGGGGCTGGGCGAGCGCACCGCCTTCTTCGGCAACTTCTTCAGCGTGGCGGGGGTGGCCGCACTGGTCTTTCAAATTATGTTCACGGCGCGCATCCACCGCAGGCTCGGCGTCGGCTTCGCCCTGCGCGCCCTGCCGGTCATGCTCGGCCTGGGAACGGCCGGGTTGCTGCTGGTGTCCGGCATGCTGCCGGAGCTGCTGGTGATCACCGCGCTGGCGCTGAAGATGAGCGACTTCGGGCTGCGCCACTCGCTGGAGGCGTCGACCCGCGAGCTGCTCTTCGTGCCGCTGCCGCCCGGCATGCGGCTGCGCGCCAGGGCGCTCCTCGACGTCTTCATCCAGCGCAGCGCCAGGGGGCTGGCGGCGTTGCTGCTGCTGCCGGTGACGTTCGGCCTGCTGACCCCGGTGGGGGCGGGGTGGCTGACGCTCGCGCTGGTCGCCGTCTGGCTGGCGCTCGCCGCCGCCACCTACCGCGCCTACGTGCGCTCGATCCGAACCTCTCTCCGGGAAGGGTCGGTCGACTCGGCGGTGCCGATCAACCTGAATGACGTCAAGACCGTCGAGCTGCTGGTGCAGTCACTGGGAAGCACCGATCCGCGCCAGGTGCTGCACTCGCTCGAGCTGCTCGAGGCGAACGGTCGCGCCAACCTGGTGCCGCCGCTGCTCCTCTACCACGACGATGCCGAGGTGCGGCGGCGCACTTTGAAGATCCTCGCCGTGGCGGGCCGGCGCGATGCGGCGCCTCTGGTGGAGCGGAAGCTGGGAGACACCAGCGCCGACGTGCGGGCCGAGGCGGTGCGCGCCCTGACCGAGCTGAACGCCGCCGATGCGTGCGATCTGATGCTGCCACGCCTGCAGGAGTCCGATCCGAGGGTGCGCGCTGCCGCCGTGACCTGCCTGTTCAACGACGGCGACACGGCGACGATCTGCGCCGCCCGTGCCGCGCTGTACGACATGCTGTTCGACGCCTCCCCCGAGCAGCGCGCCGAGGCGGTGAAGGCGATCGGCGCCATCCGCGGCAGCGAGTTCGAGGGCCGCCTACTGCAGACGCTGTACGATCGCGATGCGCGGGTCGGGCGCGAGGCGATCGGCGCGGTGCGCCGCCTGGTGAGCCGCGAGGGGTTCAGTCCTCTCTATGCGCCGCGGCTGGTGTCGTTGCTGGCGAACCGGCGGCTGAAGCACGACGCGCGGGAAGCGCTGGTCGCCTTCGGCGAGGACGCCATTCCGATCCTGGTCCACTTCATGAACGAGCCGGAGGAGGCGATCTGGGTGCGCCGCGCCCTGCCGAAGACGCTCGCCCGTATCCCGGGACCGAAGACGCTGGAGGCGCTGCTCGAGGCGCTGCACAACACCGGCGACGCGCCGCTCCGGGCGCAGATCGTCGAGGCGCTGGCGTTGCGCCGTGACGAGGTGGCGTCAAGCGGCGCCGCGCCCCGCATCGCGGCGGCGATCGCCGCCGAGGCGCGCCGCTGCCTGACCCGGCTCACCGACCTCGCCGCGCTCGGCAGCGATCGTGCGGCGCTGCGCGGCAGCCCGGCGTTCCGCTTCGAGGGCCCGATCGTGCAGACCGATCATCGCGAGCTGAATCTATTGACCCAGATGATCGCCGAGCGCATCGAGGAGCGTCTCGCAACGATGTTTGGCCTGCTGGCGCTCCTCCACCCACCGCACGACATCTGGGCTGCCTACCGTTCCCTGCTGAGCGGTCGGCGGGCGCTGCGCGTCCACGCGCTGGAGTATCTCGACAACACACTTTCCGGAGAGGTGCGCCGCAACGTGTTCGCCGTCATCGACGACTCCCCGGTGGAGGAGAAGCTGCGGCTGGCGACCCGCCAGTTCGGCATCCCGGCGGTCAGCCGCAGCGAGTCGGTCGGCCGCTTCCTCGGCGACGACGGCGCCGGGGACGCCGAGGGGGCGGCGCTGGCGGTGGCCGGCCTTTACACCGTGTACACTGAACGGATGCAGGAGCTCTATCCCCGCATCGTGCAGATGTTCCGCCAGACTCGCGACCCATTGGTGCGCGAGACGGCGCAGTGGGTCGCCGGGCAGTTGCACCTGCCGCTCACTTCGGAGGCTCCGTCGTGAGCGAGCCGGCCCGGGTGATCACAGCAGCGGCGGCGTGGGCGAACCGGCCGTGAAGGCCGTGACGTGAGCGAGCTGACCCGCATCCAGATCGTCGTCGCGCTGCAGAGCAGCGACCTGTTCGCCTTCTGCAAGGCGGAGGAGATCCTGCGCATCGCCGGCATCGCGCACGAGCACCTCTACCCCGGCGGCGCGAGGATCTACGAGCAGAACGGCCCGGCAGAGATGCTCTACTCGGTGGTGCACGGCGAAGTCAGGCTGCGAGGGGGCGACGGCCCGCCCCGCACGATCGGCCCGCTACAAACGTTCGGGGTGCGCGAGATCCTGTGCGGCCGCCTGCGTGCTCAGCACGCTCTCGCCGCCAGGGAAAGCCTGGTCCTCGCCATCGAGGCGGACGACTTTTTCGATCTTCTCGCCAACAACATCGACATCGTCAAGGCGCTGTTCCGCAACCTGCTGCACGACGGGGTGGGCGCGCCCCGGGGGTAGGCCGGCCATACGCCTGGCCATGGCGATCGTCGCGACCCGGAGCTTCCTCATGGTCGCCCTTGCACAGCTCCGGGATTCTGCAGCCGGATTTCCCAGGCCCAGAGGCCGTTATCGCCTGCGGCCCGCTCCTTGATGCCGTCGACGATGCCGGCCAGCGGCCGCCACGGATCGTCGCTGCCGGGCTGACTCTCAGCCTCCAGGCCGCCGATACCGCGCAGCGTGCCAATGGCCCGGGCGCTCAGAGTGGCGGCGCCGGCCGATCCCGCCGGGGGAATCCCGGCGATCTGGCGCTCGAAGTTCTTCAGCGGCTCCCGCGAGGCGATGACGATAAACGCCTCTTCACCCCCCGTGCTCGTGACGCCCCAGGTGAACGACTCCCCGTCTCTTGTCCCCGGCAGGCGATGGCTCGTGCCGGCGGGAAGCGGGTTCTGGAGATCGAAACCGGGGAGCGGGAAGAGGACGAAGGCCTTCCCGGCCTGGTCGTGGTTGAGGACGTAGACATGCATCGGTTGCGCGCCGCGAATCTTCAGAAACAGCCGCTCTCCAGGCGCGACCATGGCGCCGGGTGCCAGCCTCTCCCCAACCCCCGCCGTCGATCGGAAGATCCGGGCTTCGACTTCGAAGGGACCCGGCAGGTTGACGAGATAAATCCCGGCCACGAGCACAACGACGAGGGCTGCCGCCGTTCTGATCGGAGCCCTGTCGATCAAATCTCTCAGCCATGCCCACCCGGGGAAAGGCGGCGGCCAGGACCGGTCGAGCGGATCACCCAGCGCCTTGGCGATCGCCTGATCCATCTCTCCCATCGATCGAAAGCGTCGCGCCGGGTCGCGATCGAGGGCCTGTTCGACGATCTGCACGAAGACGTCCGGCAGGTCTGGGCGGACGTCGCTCAGCGGGGTCGATTCACCGCGGCGGTGCTTCTGGTAGAGCTCGTCGGTGCTTCGCGCCTCGATCGGGAACCGTCCGGTGACCAGGCGGTAGAGGACGACGCCGAGCGAGTAAACGTCGGAGGCGCTGCCGGAGTCTCTTCCGACGAATCGCTCGGGGGCCATGAAGCCGGGGGTGCCGATCGCGGCGTGGTCATCGAGGTGACCGGCAGCTTCCCCGTGAAGAGGATGCGCGGCTCCGGGCGGCGGGATCGGGGCGTTGCGGTCGCTGGTCGTGCTGAAATCCATCAGCACGTAGCGCCCGGAATCTCCCCGCATGATGTTGCCGGTCTTGACGTCGTGGTGGATGAGCCTCTTCGCGTGCATCGCGGCGAGCGCCTTGCACATCTTGCGGCCGATGAGGGCCGCCTCCTCCCAGCCGCGGCGGCCCTCCTCCTGCAGAATCTCCTCCAGCGTCCTCCCCTCGATCAGATCGGTCCACAGGCCGGCGCGCCCCTCGTGCAGGCCGGCTCCGTGTACCTGCAGGACGTTTTCGTGCGTGACCCGGGCGAGGCGGCGCGCTTCCTGCAGGAACAGTTTCGTGCTGCGCGCGCCCGACATCCGATCGGCGCGCACCAGCTTGAGTGCGACATTCTTCTGCAACTTCGGGTCCCAGGCTCGGTACACTTCGCCGAAGCCGCCGCTGCCGATCAGCGTGCCGACCTCGAGATGTCCCCAGCGGGTGAACGGGAGAGGCGGGATGGGAGCAGCGGTCGCCTGCCCATCGACGGTCACCGTCGGGTCGGACTCTTCCTGCGGTGTGACTCCCCGGCCCGGCGGTGTCCGATGAACCTCGGCGATCCTCTCGATATCCCGCAGCCGCCCGAGCTTGCTTCTCAGGCGGGTACTTGTCTGATCTTCTCCCTGCCAGTCAACGGGCTCGCCGTCGGCCACCGCGGTGGCGACGCGCAGCAGGTCATCCCGATCGTTCGTCATGTTCCACCTCCATCAACTCGGCCAGCCGGACCAGGGCCCGCGATACCAGCATGCGGGCGGCGTTGGCCGACGGTGCGCCGATCGCATCGGCCACCTCCTGGTGCGTGAAGCCGAGCTCGATGCGCAGGAAGACCGCCTCCTGCTGCTCTTCGCTCAACCGCTCCATGGCGGCGTTGAAGGCCGCCAGGGCTTCCGCCCCGATCGCCCGGTGGAGCGGCGACGGATCGCCGTCCGCATGGATGTCCTTCAGCGGCTCCGGCGGCGGCCGTCGGTTCAGCCTCCGGAGTTCGTCCCGGACCTCGTTCTGCATGATGCGGCGCAGGTAAGCGAGAAACGCCCCCTTCCGCTCCGGGACGAACCCTTCCAGATGATCCAACGCTTTCATCAGGGTGATCTGCACGATGTCATCGGTTTCCATGACGCCGCGCACCCGGGGGGGAACATGGCCGTGGGCCCAGCGGCGGAGGGCGGGAAGGTAACGCTCGATCAGGCAATTGCGGGCCTCCTCATCGCCCTGCCGGATCTGTACGAGGAGTGAGGTGGTCGTTCCCATGCCGGCGACCTGCGTCGGGCCGACATCAGGAGCCTGCCTGGTTTTCGCCATGTCTCCCTTCAGAAAGCCACCACCGCCTTCACGATCTCGTCGTGTGTGTCGTACAGCAGCCGGATCGGCGTCTGCACGTGCAGCGGAATCGCACTTCCCTTCGGGATCACGGCCTTGAGGGTCGCCTTGTGCTCCACGGCCCGCTTCCGGTAGATCGCCAGCGCTCCGATTCCGGCGCTGTCGATAGCGCCGATGTGCGAGTAGTCGATCACGATACGCTTGTGCCCCTCCGTCAGCGTCGCCATGACCGCTTTCTCGAGAACGGCGAGCGACTCGCCGAGCAGCAGGCGTCCCGACAGCGCCAGGATACGGACCGTGCCCTCGTCTTTGACCTTGACCTTGAACATAGCGCCCCTTCCTTCCGGCCTGGTTATTCCTCCCTTTTCAGGATCACCAGGGTCACATCGTCGGTGTGCCGGTTGCCGCCCGAGTGACTGTCGACCGCCGACAGGATCATTTCGAGGATGTCGTGTGGAGAGCGATTCTCGATCCCCTTCATCAATGACTCCAGACCGTGATCGCCGAACTGCCGCCCCTCCGGATCCTCTTGCTCGGTGACGCCGTCGCTGTAGCAGATGAGGACGTCTTGCGGGCCGAGCTGAATCGTTTCCGAGCTGTACGTGTGATCCTCGAACATCCCGACGAACAGGTGGCTCAGCTTCAGCCGCTCGACTTCGCCGCTGCGCCGCACGCACAACGGCGCCGGATGCCCGGCGTTGACGTAGGTGAAGGTATGCCGCCCGGGATCGAGGACTCCGTAGAAGAAGGTGACGTAGCGGTTCTCCGGCAGGCAGCGGCAGAGGATCCTGTTCAGCCGGCCGATCATTTCCTCGGGCGGCAGATGCAGCCCGCTCAGGGCGCGTTGCGCCGCCTGGAAGTGACTCATCACCAGCGCCGCCGGCAGGCCCTTTCCGGCCACGTCACCGACGCCGATGCCGAACTGCCCGTCACGCAGAGCGTGATAATCGAACAGGTCACCGCCGACCTCGAAGCAGGGAATGCTGTCGCCGTCGAGCGCGTAGCCCGGTATGCTCAGCGCCCGCTGCGGCAGAAGATGCTGCTGGATGGTCGCCGCCTCCTGCAGGATGCGGTACATCCCCTGCGCCTCGAGCGTCAAGTTAAACAGCTCGGCGTTGTCGATCTTCATCGCCGCGATATTGGCCAGGAAGGTCAGCACCTGCAGATCGCGGCGCGTGAAGCGGCGCTCGAAGCTGCGGTTGTCGACATACATGACGCCGATCACCTCGCGGTTGTTCCACAAAGGGACACACATCACCGAGCGGATGTTCTCCTCATCGAGGCTCTGCGCCCCCGGGAATTCCTCGTGCGGTTCCTTCGAGGTGAGGATCGCCCGGCGCTGCGTGAAGGCGTGGTAGGCGATGGTGCGGCTGTAGCTGACCGGCCGGCCAATCTCATTCGGGGAGCCGCGCTCGACGCCGGGGACCAGCGTGTCACCGCGCCGCCGCAGCAGCACGCCCCGCTCGTAGCCGACCGCTTCCCGGGCGAGATCCATGACCGCCTCCAGGATCCTGTCGAGCGGGCGATGGAAGGCGAGCTGCGCGTCGGCGGCAAAGATGATACGGCTCATCTGCTCGGGTGATGCAAGCGGCGCGCCGATCACCTCGCTGAGAGCCTCGAGCCGCTCCGCGGCCCCTTCTCCGATGGCCCCCTCCTCCCCGAGGGCGGCGGCCTGATCGATCGGGATGCTCGCTGAAACAGGAATGGTCTCCCCTTCCGTGACCGGGGTGATCGATTTCGGGCCATCCGCAGCGGTGCGCAGCATTTCGTCGCGCGGCGTGCTCCCGCCCATGCTGCAGGGGGTCGTTTCGGTGTCGTTGAAGACCAGCAGGGTCGATCCGATCCGGATCATGTCGCCGGCGCGGATCGGGATCGCCTCGACGACCGGACTGCCATTCAGGTAGGTCCTGTTCTTGCTGTGCTCGTCGATGAGAAAGTAGCCCTCGGGGCGACGAATGATCTCGGCATGGTTGCGG
>CBDUYA010000014.1:0-17958 GCA_965371335.1 uncultured bacterium
CGAGGGGCGCATCATCCGGATCGATCAGGCCGGCAATAGCGAACTGTTCTTCGACAGCGCCGAAACGCACATCCGCACGCTGATTCGCGACCGCGACGGGGCTCTGCTCGCCGGCAGCGCGAGTCACGGCCTGATTTTCCGCATCGAAGCCGACGGCACCGCGTTTGTCGTCTACGACACCCCCTCCGACGAGGTCGTCACCCTCGCCACCGCCGGGAACGGGACGATCTATGCCGCTATCGCCTCCGGCACCGGACGGGGCCGCCGTGCCCGCGGCGCGGCCCGGAAGCCGCAAGCGGCCGAGGGCGGCCCCAAGAAGGACGAAGGAGATTCCCCCAGGCCGTCGGGCGAGGCTGCGCCCGGACGCCAGCAGGGGAAGGAGCAGCGCGTGCGCGTGTCGACCGAGGGGAAAGTCCTGGTGATATCGTCCGATGGATATGGGCGGGCGATCTGGGAAGGCAAGGACGAGATGATTCTGAGCCTGGCGGTTTCCGGCGACGACCGGCTGTTGATGGGTTCGAGCGTTGATGGACGCATCTATGCGCTCGATCTGGTGCGTGAGGAGATCGCTGTCGTCGCCGAGGCGCCCTCCAGCCAGGTCACCGCGCTGTCGCGACGCGCCGGTCCGGAGGGAGAGGAAATTCTCATCGCCGGCAGCAACCTCGGCACGATCGCGCTGCTGCGCTCCGGGCATGCGCCCTCGGGGATCGTGGAATCCCCCGCTCTGGATGCCCGTTCGTTCGCCAGGTGGGGGCGCATCAGTTGGAAGGCCGACGTGCCGCGCGGCACCTCGGTGACGTTTCAGGGGCGCAGTGGCAACACTGAAGATCCCGACCGCACCTGGTCGGAGTGGGGAGAAGAGCTGACCGATCCGGGCAGCGCTGTGCTCGACCTGCCCGCCGCCCGTTTCGTGCAGTGGCGCGCGATCCTCGAAACCGACGACCCCGAGAAGACGCCGGCGCTGCATGAGGTGACGGTGAACTACCTGCAGCGCAATCTGCCCCCGGCGATTGCCCAGGTCTCGGTCCGTCGTTCCGGTGAGGGGCGTTCGAGGGGCGGGCCGGCGCCCTCCGGTGGCGCCCGCCGCCGGCCGCAGAACTCCGGTTCTTCCCCGTCCAAGCGCGAGACCGGCAGGCCATCGCCGGGCGGTGGCGCTCCGGTCAAGGAACCGGCGGCCCGATTCATCGCCTGGAACGCGACCGATCCCAACGGCGATCGTCTCAACTACCGGGTGGAATACCGCGGTGTGGACGAGACCACCTGGAAGCTGTTGCAGGAGGGGCAGGAGGAGAAATTCTTCAAGCTCGATTCGACCGCGATGCCGGACGGAACCTATGTCGTCCGGGTGACCGCCAGCGACGCTCCCTCCAACGCGCCCGATCAGGTCCTCACCGCCGCCCGGCTGTCGCCTCATTTCGATGTCGACAACACGCCGCCGCGGGTTGAGCGCATGAAGACGGATGTTATGTCACCGTCCGTCCGTCTGCGATTCAGCGTCAGCGACACCTTCAGCGTGGTGCGCCGGACCGCCTACGCGGTCGATGCCGGCGACTGGGTGGAGGCGCATCCCGAAGATGGCATGAACGACGATCTCGACGAGACCTACGATCTGATGGTGGAGGACCTGCCGCCGGGTGAGCACAGCATCGTGGTGAGGGCCACCGATGCGGTGGGCAACGTCGGAGCGGGGAAGGCCATCGTCGATATTCCGTGAGGCCGGTCAGGCCAAGCCGTTAGTCCTTGCGGAACCAGTCCCTCAGCCGTCGCACCCACGATTCGCGCTGTTGCGTCCCGTGAGCGGAGCAGATGGCGGTCGGCTCCGTCCCCTCGATGAACACCTCGCGCACCGTATTACGGCACTGCCAGGCGGCCAGCTCGCCGGTCTGCGGATCGATCCGCTCGACCACCAGCCCTTCAGGAGCATCCCAGAAGCGATTGGGATCGCGCCCGGCGAAACCGGTCAGCTCGGCCCAGATCGGCAGAGCCAGGGTCGAGCCGCCGAGCCGCAGGGGGCGGTTGTTGTCGAACCCGACCCAGGCCAGGGCGAGATAGTCGGGCGTGAAGCCGACGAACCAGGCATCCCGGCCGTCATCGGTGGTGCCGGTCTTGCCGGCGAAGTCTCCCTCAAGATCGTACGACTGCGTCCGCGCCCCGGTGCCGTAGCGCATCACGTCACGCATCAGGTCGAGCGTCAGGTAGGCCGCCTCGGGTGAAGTGGCCCCATGACGCTCCGGACCTGGCACGTCGATCGCGAGGCCCCCGGGGCCCGAAATGGAGTCGATGGCGCGCGGCGCCGAGCGGATGCCGAGGCCGGCGATAGATGTGAAGGCGGAGGCCAGCTCGAGCGGCGTCACTTCGAAGGTGCCAAGCGCCAGCGAAGGGACCGGCTGCAGCGGGCTGACGATGCCGCAACGGCGCGCGGTCCGGACCACTTCCTTCAGGCCGATCATTTCGGCGGCCCTGATGGTCGGCACATTGAGCGACAGAGCGAGCGCCTCACGGGCGCTGACGGGGCCGCGGAACTGCCCGTCGGTATTGCCGGGCGTCCAGGATTTGCCCCCAACCTTCATTTCGAGCGGGGAGTCATCGAGGACGGTCGCCGCCGTGAAGGTCGCCTCGCCGGCGATCTGCGCCTGCCGGAAGCCGGCCAGGTAGACGAACGGCTTGAACATGGAGCCGGGCTGGCGGCGGGCCTGGGAAACGCGATTGAACTGGCTGCGCGAGTAATCGCGCCCGCCGACCATCGCCAGCAGTGAGCCGTCTTCCGGATTGAGCGCCACCAGCGCTCCCTGCAGGGCCCCGCCCGGCATCTCGCGCAGATGACGCCACCTCGCTTCGTAGGACTCGAGACGGGAAGAGAGAACCTTCTCGGCGCGCGCCTGCAGCAGCGGATCGAGGGTGGTCACGATGCGCAGGCCCCGCCGCCGGCGGGGACTGCGCGACACCAGCCGGTCGAGCTCCTGCGCGACGTAGTCGATGAAGTAGGGCGCCTGGCGCGGCTGGTGCGACGGTTCGGGCCGCACCCCGAGCGGGACGGCCGTCGCGGCGCGGTACTGTTCCTCGTCGATGAAGCCCTCCGCGCGCATCAGCTTCAGGACGAGGTTGCGCCGCCGGCGCGCCACCTCGGGATGGCGGTAGGGGTGATACCGTCCCGGAGACTGGATGAGTCCGGCGAGCAGGGCCGCCTCCGGAAGGTCGAGGTAGCGCGCCTCCTTGCCGAAATAATGGCGTGATGCGGCCCCCATGCCGAGAATCGCGAACGGGCCGCGCTGCGCCAGATAGATCTCGTTCAGGTAGCGCTCGAGGATGTCCTGCTTGCTGCGGAAGGCCTCCAGCCCGAACGCCGCCAGGGTCTCCCAAATCTTCTGGGTGATGGTGCGGTCGCGGTGACCGGGGTAGAGGTTCTTGGCGAGCTGCTGGGTGATGGTGCTGCCTCCCTGAACCACCTCGCCGCTGCGGATGTTGGCGAGGAGCGCCCGCAGGACGCCGCGAGGATCGATACCGGAGTGGCGATGGAAACGCCGGTCCTCGACGGCGATCACCGCATCGAGGAGGGCCGCAGGGAAATCGTCGAGGTCGACCGGAATCCGTTCCTCGTGGACGTCGCCCGAGAGCACGCTGAGCTGTTCCGGCTCGAGGCGTGCCGCCGCCATCGTCTCGTCCGTCTCCGTGTTGCGGACCGACCGCACCCGATCGGAACGGATGCGAATACGGACGGTCAACGGGCCGGCCGGCCCGTCCGGATACGCGAATGCGTTCAGGTGGATGGTGAAGGTGCCGGAGCGCCGGCCGTACTCTCCCGGCGTGGCGGGGTGCCCTTCGACCTTCCGGTACCCGAGGCGCCGCAGACGTTCGCTCAGATCGGCACGACGAAGTGCGATACCCGGAGCGAGGGTGAGAGGGGCGGAGTAGATCCGGATTGGCTCCGGCGTTTCACGATGCGTGAAGCGCCAGTTGACATCGACGACGGCGACGGTCAGAAATCCCGCCAGGATCAGCGCGCCGCCGATCGACGCCTTGAGAAAAAAGCGATAGAGGGGACCGGGACGACGGCGCTTCCGCCGGCGCCGTCCGCTTCCTCCCTTACGGCTGCGTGTCTTCTTGCGGCCCACGCTCTCCCCTCCGGCCGGCCGCCGCCACGACCGCCGGGCGAACCCGCCTGCGCATTATGCAGGAATTCCCCCGCGAAGGCACGCGTCGCTCCCCAAACCACTGGATCGAAACAGGGAAACCCGACTACGTGCCTCGTCGAGATCTGATAATGCGCTAGAATATAAGCAAGGTGAAACTATGATCCCGGAGATCCAGGAACAGCGGGAAGCAATCGAAGATCTGTGTCGGCACTTCCGCGCGCGTCGACTCGATCTGTTCGGCTCCGCGGCTGCAGGTGGATTCGACCTGGTGTCAAGCGCTATCGATTTCCTCGTTGAATTCGATGAGCTCCGAGTCAACGAGCATGCAGACGCCTATTTCAGGCTTCTCGATGAGCTACAGAGTCTCTTCCGAAGCCAGGTGGATCTTGTCGTAGCCCGATCGGTCAAGAATCCCTATCTCATCGAGAGTATCAGACTACCCCGAACCCTGTTATATGCGGCTTGAATCCAAGCAATACCTCTTCGATATCCGAACCGCGGCGCATTGGATTACATGCTCGCGAGGTACTACTCCTCGGGGCTCGCCAGGTTTATGGCGGTCGATGCGATCACCATAAAGATGGAGCGACTCATCAATCCACAAGCCCTGAATCTCTACGCCTATGCGCTGAACAATCCTATCCTCTTTATTGATGTGACCGGTGAGGAAACTTCGGTCTTCTATGTGGAGGCAGGTGAGGGAAATAAATCAAAATGGGGACACGCAGCAGTACATGTCCAAACGGACACGTTCTCAGGTGGTATCAGACAAGGAGGTGCGCACGGGTTTGAGAATGGTAAAGAAGGCTTTATCGCTGGTTACACCGGAGATGGGCGCGAGGTCACCGAGTTCAAGTTGAATCTGACTCCAGAGCAGGAAGAAGCCCTGGCCTCGTTCATTGATGGCAATCCCGATGGTGGTGTTGATACTGAGAAGATGACCGCAACGTTGGCATGTAAGGATAACTGCACGACTGCTGTTGGAGACGCACTGAAGGCGTCAGGTGCAATCCCCGCTGGTGAGACTCCACCAGGCAAAGGGGTCATCGCAGACACTCCTTCAGACTTAAAGTCTGATCTTGAGAAAGGCGGCGACAACCACAAGCTGGTGAAGGAGACAGTTGTTCACGAGCCTCAGCACAAGGAAGAGTAATGAGTATGAAGTGGGTTGTTCTATTCGTCCAGATCTATTGTGGAGTGTTCATTGTGAGCTGTGGCCGACTAGAACGGACTAAGCAAATTGCGGCTCAAGCGAAACTCCAGTATTTGACATCAGTTATTGAAAAGGAGCTCGGGGCGAGCGGACACCTATTAAGCCAAGAGGAGCTGAGTCAACGTGTCGATGCAGCACGACTCCAAGATCCATGGGGCGAACAGATCATTTACGAGCCGTATTTAGATAACGATGGAGGCCGCTATATCTTGGTTATCACTGGCTCTGATCGTCGTCTCGACGTTTCAACAGTCGGAGAATATCTGTTGGCACGACCCGAGCGGATCGCAGAGGAACCGAAACGAGATGTGGTGGTGGTGGATGGCCAGTTCGTTCGAAACGCCGGAAAGTAGTGATATATGGAATTGAGGTGCGCTGCTGTCCGCGCACGCCAATCGGGACTTGGAGCCGACGTCGCCCTCCGCTCCTGGCGTCGCTGCGGTCAAGCGCGGCCCAAGTTGGCGATTAGCGTGACGCGGCCCCCGGGGCAGGGCCCGCGCCGGCCGCGCGCAGTGACGTTCACCTTCCTTAACTGATCCCGACAATGCGCGTCCGTCACGTCCCCTGCATCGGGGCGCAGCGGGCGTCAATGCACTCCCCCCGACGCCGGCCTTCGGCACGCCCCCCGGCGGGCCGCCGATGGGCTCGGCGGTGCGCGGCGCTGCGCGCCGCGTTCTTGACGCCGACGCGCACCGCTTCCGATCGTCGTGACGAGCGGCCGGCCGGCGATCACGCACGTCCGCTCCTGACACTTGCCGAAAGGGATCGTTCTCATCGACGCGATGAACTTCGTCGTCTTGCCGAGAGGCAATGGCAAAAGATGCGGATCGCTCGGTGCGCCGAGCCCCCCGGCAGCCCGCCGGGGGGCGTGCCGGAGCGGCAGCGGAGGCCGGCGATGGGGGGCAGTGCAACACGCCGCTGCGACCCGGACGCACAGGCCGTGACGGCCGCACGGCGCGACCGTTCGGAGCGATCGCTTCATTCACTGTGCAGTGCGGCGAGCAGCGACCTTATTCCCTCTCCTCCCGGCAGCGATCAGTTGCGGCAGCCGCTGGCGCCGGCGCCTACGAGCGAGCCGGTGATGCATCACGGCGTCCAGTCGCGGGCGCGGGCGTCCTCGACGATCCAGTGATGTCCGGCGGTGTCGGTGGTCTCGTCGAAGACATGGGTGAGGCAGGCGATCTGGTAGCGGGTCGTGGGGGCGCCGAGACGCAGCACAACGAGGACGGCGAACTGCGAGGGCGGGTAGCCAGCGGACGGTTCTCGTCGAGCTTGATCCTCACGAAGTAGGAGCGAGGGGCAGGATGCGTTCGTGGGCGAGCCTGGCGCAGCAGGCGGGGTCGGTCTGGAGTCGACCGAGGAGGGCGTCCTTCTCGGCGGCGGTCACTTGGTCCCTCCGGCGAGCTTCTGACGGGCGAGCAGGCCGTCGAGGATTTCCAGGACGGCCCTGCGGTCGCCCTGACAGCCGCCGATCACACCTCGAGGCCGACGGCGCGCATCAGTTCCAGCGCGTTGCTCTTTTGCACCACGCCGGGACGGAGCCGGTAGTCGAAGGTCATCTTTCCGTCTTCGAGATGGTCCTCGAAATGCACGTTGGCGGCTTGCGGCGCCAGATCGTCGGCGATGCGGGCCAGCGCCAGGTCGTGGGTGGTGACCAGGCCGATCGCCCCGCGCTTCACCAGGGCCCGCACCACCGCCTCGGCCCCGATGCGGCGATCGTGGGAGTTTGTTCCGTGCAGGATCTCGTCGAGCAGGTAGAGAAGCGGGCGCGGGCCCGAGGCGAGATCGACGATGCGCCGCAGTTGCGTGATCTCGGCATAGAAGCGGGAGCTGCCTCCCTGCAGCGAATCGACGATGCGGATCGATGCGCCGACGGCGAGCGGGGTCAGTGCCAGCCGGCGGGCGCGCACCGGCGCTCCCGCCTGGGCCAGCACCGCGCTGGTCCCGACGGTGCGCAACAGGGTGCTCTTGCCCGACATATTGGAGCCGCTGACGATCCAGAGCTTCTCCTTCAGTCCCATCGACACGTCGTTGCGGACGCAGCGCGAGGCGGGCAGAAGCGGATGACCGAGCCCCTCGCCGTCGAAGCGCGGCTCGCCGGCGACGATCTCCGGAAAGGGATCGGAGGGGTGCTCGTAGCTGTAACAGGCGAGGGAGCAGAGCGCCTCGAACTCGCCGGCGGCCGCGATCCATCCGCCGAGCGCCGGTCCGGTGCGAGCCCTCCAGGCCTCGATGGCGAACGCCATATGGATCGGCCAGAGAAGGATCCAGGCGATCGGCGCGAACAGCATGTTGCGCTGGGCATCGAGCAGGTCGATGAGGCGATCGAGCTGCGCCACCCGTTTCGACGGCGGCGCACCGCCGGTGTCGAGGGTCGCGCGGAGATCGCTCAGGCGCCGGCCGCTGGCCGGCTCCCGTTCGATGATGGCGAGCAGGCGGGCGAAGACGTCGAGATCCTTGCCGGCCTGTTCGACCGCCGCGATGACCGGACCGATGCGGCGCGACAGGGCGAAGAAGAACAACTGGCTCAGGATGATCAGCCCGATGAGCGGCAGCGGACCGATGCCGGTGGTCCCCCAGGCGATGAGCGCCGCCAGATTGAGCAGCGCCAGCAGCGCGGCGGTGATCCGTATCCCGGTCGACTGCAGCCGGGGGGGAGCATTGCCCCAGGAGGAGAGGGCCTCCGGATGGAGTGCGGCGCGCACGTCCGAACCGGTCAGCGCCAGTCGCTCGCGCAGGTCGAGGCGCGGGCGCAGCTCGGCGACCGCCTCCTGCCGCGCCCGGATCGTGTCCGGGGCGGACGGCGCGGTGAGCCAGGAGGCCAGGGTCTCCTCGCCGGCCCGCGTGCGCGCGGTGCAGAGCAGCTCGTACAGAGAGCCGCGGCCGAACAGATCGAGATCGGCGGCGTAGGGATGATTCTCGTCGAGAAATCTCGACCCGTCGACGCCCGAGCCGGCCCAGCGGTCTTCGAGGCGCGCCATCCCCTGGGAGTAGAGATCCGCGGCCCGTTCCGCCAGGCGCCGAGCGCGAATGGTGCGCTCGTGCCGGATCATCAGCACGGTGAAGACGACGGCAGGCAGGGCGATCCAGGCGGGACCGAACCGTCCCTGGACCAGAGACAGCCAGGCCGCAACCGCTCCGGCCAGGAAGACGATCAGGCGGGCCGCCGAGATGACCCGCTCACGGCGTGATGCGCGCGCCGCGCGATCCCGGTGCGCGGCGAGACGCCGGCCGTACTCGGCGTGGGGATCGCCGGGGACCGGGGTGGCGCTCACGTCAGGGGGTGCCCGCCGCCTCGAACCCGAGCCGGGGACGCTCCCTGGCCTGCGGCCAGAGCATATTCATGGTCCAGGCGTCGTAAAGGTAGCCGCCCTTCATGACCTTCTCGAGCGAGGTCGAGTTGCGCAGATTCTCGAGCGGGTTGTCGGCCAGCACCATCAGATCGGCCAGTTTTCCCGGCTCGAGCGAGCCGAGATCCTCGTTCATGCCGAGATAGCGCGCGCCGTTCAGCGTGCCGCAGCGCAGCGCCTCCATCGGAGACATGCCTCCCTGTTCGAACATCCAGAGCTCCCAGTGGGCGCCGAGCCCCTGCAACTGGCCATGAGCCCCGAGCTGCACCAGGGCGCCGGCGTCGAGCAGGGCCTTGGCGCCGCGCGCAATCTCGATGTGTCCCCAGTCGTCGTCCGCCGCCATCACGAACGGCCGTCGCGCCCGGCTGTCGACCACTTCCCGCGGCACGAAGCGGAGCAGCCGCTCATCCTTCCAGACTTCGGTGTGCTGGTACCAGTAGTTCTCGCCCATGATGCCGCCGTAAGCGACGATCAGCGTCGGTGTGTACCCGGTGCCGCTTCGCCCCATCAGGGTGAGGACATCGCGATACAACGGCGCGACCGGCAGGGAGTGCTCGATTCCGGTGTGGCCGTCGAGGATCATCGACAGGTTGGTCGCCAGGGTCGAGCCTCCCTCGGGGACGACCAGCAGCCCTTCTTCGCGGGCCGCCTCCAGGATCCACTGGCGCTGCTCGCGCCGCGGCTGATTGTACGACTTGACGCTGACCGCCCCCTGCGCTTTCAGGCGCTTGACGTGAGCGCGTGCCTCTTCGAGGCTCTCGATGACCGCCTTGTCGGGGTTCTCCGCGCCGTACAGGATGAAACCGGTCGAGTAGATGCGCGGCCCGGTCATCAGCCCCGCCTCCACCATCTCCGCCTGGGCGAACACCGCGTGCGTCGAAGCCGAAGGGTCGTGGGATGTGGTCACGCCGTAGGCGAGGTTGGCATAGTACTGCCAGTCGGCGCGCGGGTTGATATCGAGGGCCGAGTAGTGCATGTGGGCATGGACGTCGATCAGCCCCGGAATGATGGTGCGGCCTCTGACATCGATCACCTCGGTGCCTTCCGGAATCGTGACCTCATCCCACGACCCGATATCGGTAATCCGCTCGCCTTCGATGACGATCGTTCCGTCTTCGATCACCTCGTCCCCCTTCATGGTGACGAGGCGGGCTCCCCGAAGCGCCACCCGGCCGGCCGGCACGGCGCGGCGGACTTCAAGGAGGATGTCGTGCGTGAGGGTTTCGGCGATCGCCGGATTCTCCAGCGGTTCCTCAGGGGACTCTTCCATGTCGGTCCCCGGGCCGCCCTCCTCCGGATCTTTCTTTTCCTCCTCGTCGTCCGCTTCCGTTTCGATCGTCGATTGCAAAGCGGCGGCGACCGGCGTGCGATAGACGGTGGCGCCGAGACTCCAGATCACCTCTTCTCCGTCGGCGGAAAACCACGGCCAGTCGCCGCCGACGCGCGACAGACGGGGCGCCGGCAGGCCGGCTTCGTCCGGGTCGAGTGAGATCGGGCCGGGGCCGGTCAGCGGCAACGGGATCAGATAGATCTGCTGCAAGTCCTTGTACGCGAGGTGGGCGGCTCCGGGGGAGACGGCGATCTCGCGCGCCCGCTTGCCCCGGGCATGGACCCGCTTATCGGTGCCATCGAGCGCCACGCTGACCAGCCCCAGGCCGGCATCGTCCCCTTCGCCGACCCCCTCGGCGAAGAACACGCGGCGGTCGTCGCTGCTGAAGGTCGGGCGCGGCATTCGATCGTTGGGGCCCGGATTGGCGGTGCGGGTGATGAGATGCGTGTCCCCGCCCCGGGCATCGACCCAGACGATGCGCAGAAACAACTCGCTGCCGAGCGCCTCGTCCGAGCGGCGGGCCGTTCCTGACCCGCGGACCAGAGCGATGCGCCGGCCATCGCGCGACCAGGAGGGGTTGGAGTATTGATCGGCCACCTGCGTCAGCCGGGTCGGCGTCCCGCCGGCCGCCGGGACCGACCAGAGGTGGCCTCCCTCTTCTTCGCTCCAGGTCACGAAGGCGATCCGACGCCCGTCCGGCGACCAGGCCGGCGCGTATTCGAGCTCGTCGTCGGTGGTGAGACGACGCGGGCCGGCGCTCCCTTCACCGCCCTCGAGATCGAGAACGTAGATATGCCCCACGGCTTGGAACAGCAGGGTGCGGCGATCTTGAGAGAGGGTTGGCCAGCGGATCATTCTGGAAGTGAACGACTCCCCGCCGACGCGAATCTTCGGCCGGACCGCGTTCTCGATCGTCTGTTCGACCGCAGCGGTAAACGGGATCGGCTCGGTCGCGCCGGTGGCGACGGCGATGCGCCCGATCTTCCCGCCCCAGGTGGCGATGATGGCGGAGGAGTCGGGGGTCCAGGAGAAAGCCGGGAAGACGCCGTGGATCGCCCAGGTCTCCATCTGATCTTTATCGAGCCGGTCGAACACCGGCCTCTCGGCGCCGGTCTCGAGATCGCGCACGATCAGCACGCTCTTCGTTCTCACGCGGCGGATGAAGGCGAGCGAGAGGCCGTCGGGAGACGGTGTCGGGCGGACGGCGCCCCCGAAGGTCCGGGTCACCGGTTCGATATCGCCCCGCTCCAGATCGATGCGGGAGATCTGAAAGATGCCGTCGTTGACGTCCTTGTTGTAGTCAAACGGTCCGGAATGCGAGTAGTAGATCCAGCGTCCGTCGGGGGAGATGGCCGGCTCGTTCACGTCGGAGGTGTCGGTCTCCTTTTTGGTCAACTGAATCCCTTTCCCTCCCTCGACGGCGTAGAGCCAGATCTCCCCCGCGCCGAGCGAGCGGGTTCCGGTGTAGTGCTTGCGGGCGAAAATGAAACGGCCGTCGGGTGTCCAGTCGGGGCTGGCGAGAGTGCGGAAGGTCTCGCTGGTCACCGCGCGCCGGTTGGCGCCGTCGGCGTCCATCACCCAGATATTGTCGGCGCCGCCGCCGTCAGAGATGAACGAGATGCGATTGCCGTCCGGGCTGAAGCGGGGATGCATGTCCCAGGCGGGCCCCCCGGTCAGCAGCGTCGCCTCTCCGCCGTCGATCGGCATCGTGTAGATGTCCCCGAGCAGGTCGAAGGCGATCGTCCCACCGTCAGGGCTCACATCGAGATTGATCCAGGTCCCCTCGTCAAGGTCGAGTGTCACCTTCCGGGACGGCGCGTGGGCGGCGGTGACGTCCCACTTGCCGGCGTCCCCCTTCGGGTCGGCGGCGCGCGACGGTGCCGCCGGCAGGAGCAGAATCGATAGAAGGATGAGCTGCAAGGGGCGTAGTGTCATGGCAAACCTCTCTGGTCAGGCGGGCCTGGACTGATCGACCGCTTGGAGGCGGTGGAAACGGCATGATAGGCGAAGACCATCCGGCCTGTCGACACCTCGGGATGCGGGTGAGATTCAGGAGCCGGCGCCGATCGGGCTTCCCGGCGGCGCGTCGGGGGCGCGCGGGGCGGGCCTGGCTTCCTCGCGCTGCCGCGTCTGGTGGCGTGCGATGTCGGCGCCCAGGAGCGCGCGATGGGCTCGATCGATCGCGGACTCACCGGGCGACGTCCGCAGCCGGTCGGCGATGACGGGCAATGAGGCCTCCAGCCCGGCGCGAACCTCATGGGTCGCCGTGATTCCCGCGGCGAGGGCGATGAGCCTGGCGACGACCCTTTCCTGCACCACGCGGACGAGAGCGGCGTGCCGTGGGGAGAGCGGATCCGGTCCCGCGAACGCTTTTTCGATCAGCAGGTCCAGGATCATCGCCAACCCCGGCTGGCGCGGATCGCGGCGGTGGAAATCGACCAGCCGGGCGGCGCGCTCCGGCTGCAGAAGAGCGTCGAGCACCATGTCGGCGGCGGTGGCGGCCACGCCGAGGGAATCGAAGGCCGGGCCGGTCCGTCCACGAAACAACTCGCGGTGCATTTCGTACCCGAACGGACGGGGCAGAAGCCTCTGCAGCAGCGACTCGGGAAGATCGAGGGTCTCCGGCTCCAGAATGCTCAAAATGACCTCGAGAGCGCGATGCTGGCGCGCCGGATCGATGAATCGGGCGGACACTTGTCCGTCTCCCCTGATCGCGTAGCTGTACTCGAGGCCGCCGATCACCTTGGCGGCGGCGTCCAGTTGGTAGCGGTGGTGCAGGTAGACCGGAATCAGCACCTCCTGCATCAGCGCCAGCGGCGTCCCTTTGCGTATCACGTTCTCATCGAACCGATCGAGAGCGATGCGGCGGACCCGGAGTGACAGATACAGGGCCTCAGCCGGGTCGGCCCCGTTGTCCCACAGATTGGCGAGCGGGTGGGCGGCGCCGCCCGGCCGGGCGTCCGGATCGGTCAGAAAGAGAAGGCCCTTCTCGAACCCCTCCCGGATGATCGTCTCGATCATTTCCGGCTCGCCGGCAGCGACGGGGGACTGGGAATAGGCGTAGCGGATGGCATGCGCGTCCCACGCGCCGACGCCGATGCCATAGGCGGAGGAGAAGTCGAGCTGTTCGTCGCCGGTGATGCCGATGAGGGGGGCCGGGTAGTCCATGACCGAGGCCCGCCCGTAGGTGCTGGCGGCGAAGTTGTGCGCCAGGCCGAGCGTGTGCCCGACCTCGTGCGCCGCGAGCTGGCGAATGCGGGCGAGGGCGAGTTCGAGCGGGTCGTCCTGCGC
The DNA here is from genome assembly GCA_965371335.1 of uncultured bacterium. GTDB lineage: Bacteria > Acidobacteriota > Polarisedimenticolia > Gp22-AA2 > Gp22-AA2 > CBDUYA01. Next base: position 13,318 of record CBDUYA010000014.1, read on the forward strand.
GCCGCTGCCGGTTTGGCCGGCGCCGGCGAGCCCCTCGAACAGCAGGCGATCCTGGCGGATGCGGAGCGAGCCGAGGGAGACGTGCCCTTTGAGCATCTCACCCGTGCGGGGATCGATCACTCCACCTCCGTACGACCAGCCGCGCGTCGATCGGTGCACCCACTGAATGACGTTGTAGCGCGCATCGAGAGGGTGGGCCGTCTGCGGCAGCAGCTCGACCCGGAAGGCTTCGACGAAGCCGGCCGCTTCGAAGGCGCTGGCCCACCAGCGGGCGCCGTCGAGAAGGGCCGAGCGGACCGGTTCGGGAACGCCGCGGTCGACGTAGTAGACGATCGGCTCCTTCACCCGCGAGGAAGGGGCTTCAGCGTCGAGCTTCTCCAGGCGGTGCCTGACGATCCAGCGCCTCTCGAGCGGTTCGTCGAGAGGTGCGGCATAGTCCTGAAAGGTGATTGCGTACGATCCGGCGCGGGGGTCGAAACGCCGGGGCCGGTAGCCGTCGTCCGGGAGGCGCAGGAGCGAATGGTGCTGGCGCAGCGTCACTGCGTTTGGGTAGGGGAGGGTGTCGCGCACCAGGGCGCCCGGCTCATCGGAGGCGAGGGTCAGGATCGACTCGAATTCGAGGTTGTCGGGAAAGGCGAGGCACGCCTCCGGATCGAGGGTGCTGCGTTCGGGATCGAGCTCGAACTCGCCCTGCCCGGTGCGCAACAGGGTCGCGGCCGATCCGTGGGCGTCGCGCACGATGAACGACGTGAAGTCGACGAGAATCCGGCCGTCGGCCTCCTCGGCCGCGATCGGGCCGCCCCACAGCACCGAGCGGGCGAACGACTGGCGCACCGCGTTTCTCTCCGCGGCGTCGTCACTGAGCGCCCGGTATTTGAGATTGATCTCTTCGACGAGGAGGCGGCCTCCGACCCGTCGCAGGGCCACGAGGCGGGCGGGCCCGATCTGGCCGCGATCGAGGCCGATCGGGTTTGAACCGAGGCCGACCGTGAGGCCCTCGACATAGAGGAAACGATGGCCGGCCGCCGGATCGGGCGCGGGGGGGACCTCCAGCCAGAGACGTCCCCGGCGTCGGTCGAGATGGAACGTCAACAGGCCTGCGCGCCGCGCGAGATCGCCAACCATGGCGGAAATCCGGGGGAGCGCCGTCCCGGGCTTGTCAGCGGCCGGCATCGCGGTCCCGCCGGCGGACAGGAAAAGCAGCAGGAAAAGCATCAGGGCGAGGCGGAACGATCGCCGGCGAAGGGGAGCCATGTCGCGCAGCAGGATCATGGGAGGCATCCTGACACAGGTATGCGTCGATTGCGACCGTCCCGGTCCTCTTGACGCGTCGACCGTGGAGGGCTAGCCTCTCACGGCGAGCGACAATCAACCAGGCCGGGTTCTTCATTTGTTCCGCACAAGGGGCTGGCGGATCCCGATGTTCGAGACGCCGCGACGACAGTTGGTGCTCACCCTCGTCCTGGTGGCCCTGATCTCCACCGGCTGCTCGATCCGCAAGTTCGCGATCAACAGGATCGGCGACGCGCTGGCCGAGGGCACCTCGACCTACGACAGCGACGATGATCTTGAACTGGTCGGCGACGCCCTGCCGTTCGGTCTGAAGCTCATCGAAAGCCTGCTGGCGGAATCCCCGGATCATGCGGGAATGCGCCTCGCCGCCTGCCGGGGCTTCGTATCCTATTCCTATATCTACGTGCAGCAGGAGGCGGAGCGGGCCGCCGATTTCGACCTGGCGCGGTCGCGCCGGCTGCGGCAGCGGGCCCGCCGTCTGTACGATCGCGCCCGCCGCCATGGCCTGCATGGTCTCGGTGTTGCCTATCGGGGTATTCTCGACCGCCTGGAGAGCGATCCGGAGGGGGCCCTGACCGTGGTCAAGAAGGATGATGTTCCATTGCTCTACTGGAATGCCGCCGCCCTTGGCCTGTCGATCTCCGTGGCCAGGAATGATGCCGCGATGTTGGCGCGCATCCCTGAAGTGGAGGCGATGCTGACCCGCGCGATGCAGCTCGACGAGGCGTGGGACGGTGGAATGCTGCACGAATTCGAGGTGGTGCTGGCGGGAGCGAAACCGGGCGCTCCGGACTACGACCGGATCAGGAAGCATTACGAGCGGGCGGCAGAGCTCTCGGCAGGCAGGCGGGCGAGCCTGTTCGTCGCCTACGCCGAGGCGGTCGCGGTGCGGCGCCAGGACCGGAAGGAGTTTCGTGCCATGCTGGAAAAGGCGCTTGCCGTCGATGCCGACGAGCACAAGGAGATCCGTCTGCTGAACCTGGTCGCTCAGCAACGGGCCCGCTGGTTGATGACGCGCGTCGACGATCTCATTCTGGAGGACGATATCAAAGAGGTTATTCCAGCGGACGAAACGGTGTCCGAACCCGAGGCCTCATGAAGCCGCTGCGTCATTTCGTTGTCATCGGCGTGTGCATCGCCACGCTGGTCCTCGCTCCCTCCGCCTTCGCCCAGCGGGTCACGGTCAAGCTGGGAACTCTCGCTCCGGAGGGATCTCCCTGGCACGACATCCTGCTGCAGATGAAGGAGGACTGGTCGCGACTGTCGGACGGCAAGGTGACGCTGCGCATCTATCCATCCGGCGTGCTGGGGGGAGAGACCGATCTGATCCGCAAGATGAGGATCGGCCAGATCCAGGCGGTGGCGATCTCGGGGCCGGCCCTGCAACGTATCGAGCCGGGCGTTGCCTGCCTGCAGATCCCGCTGCTGGTCGAATCGTACGAGGAGTTCGATTTCATCCGGGATCGGATCGCCCCCCGGCTGGAGAGCCTCCTGGTGGCGCGCGATTTCCGCGTGCTCGGTTGGGGTGATGCCGGGTGGGTCCACTTTTTCACCAGGAAGCCGGCGAAAACCCTGCAGGACATCCGGAAAATGAAACTGCTGACGGTTGCAGGCGATCCGGTGGTCGAAAAGCTCTACAAGGATTTTGGCTTCCGCGTCATTCCGCTGCCCTATACCGAGGTCCTGACCGCCCTGCAGACCGGGCTGATCGAGGCGGTGCAGGGCCCGCCGCTGTACGCCCTGATCGAGCAGTGGTTCGGCCTGGCGGGAAACATGATCGACATCAAGTGGACTCCGTTGGTGGTCGCGACCGTCATTCGCGAGCAGACCTGGCAGCGGATCCGGCCCGAGTGGCGTGAAGGAATGCTGGCGGCGGCGCAGGCCGCCGGGGCACGCATGCGCCGGGAGATCCGCAAGCTCGGCGACGACGCCGTAGTGGAAATGCGGAAACGCGGCCTGAACGTCGTCACCGTCGATGACGCCACCTTCGCCGTCTGGCAGGAGGAAGTGGATAAAGCGTATCCGAAACTGCGCGGCGTCTACGTCCCCGCCGACCTGTTCGACGAAGTGCGACGGCTGCGCGACGAGTTCCGCAACGAGAAGGCGGCGGCAGGGGCCCCGGCGGCGGGAGATGCGTCCAGCTCGCGGGAACCGGAGTGAGGCTGGCGTCGGGCGGATCGGAACCGGCGCCGTGGAGCGCGGCGTGGCGCCGGATCGAGAACGGCCTCGCCATAGCGGTGCTGGTCTGCATGACGGTGCTGCCACTGGCGGAGATGGTCCTGCGCCGGCTCGCCGGCTGGAGCCTCGCCGGTTCCATCCCCCTCGTCGAGCATCTCACCCTCTGGGTCGCCTTCATCGGAGCCGCCATGGCGGCCCGGTCGAACCGGCTCCTGGCACTGGCGACCGGCAGCTATCTCCCCGAGCGCTGGCGGCCCGCAGTGCGTCTGTTCACCCAGGCCGTCGCGGTCGGCATCTCCGCCTGGCTCTGCCTGGCGAGCCTCGATCTGGTCGTCGTGATGCGCGAGACGGAGGATGTGGTTGCTCTGGGGATACCGGTCTGGGTGGCGATGCTGGTCATGCCGGCCGGCTTCTTCCTGATCGCGATGCGCCTCGTGCGGCGCGCCCCGGCCGGATGGGCGGGACGCGGCGTGGCGCTGCTCGGGCTGCTGCTTCCGATCATCCTGAGCAGCTTCCCCGGACTTCAGGGAACCGGCATCCTCCTGCCGATCGGCGTGATCTTTCTCGTGGCGACGGCGCTCGGCATGCCGATATTCGCCGCCATCGGCGGGCTGGCGCTGGTGCTCTTCTGGTCGGACGGCATTCCTGTCGCGTCCGTTCCCGTGGAGACGTATCGTCTGAGCGCCTCGCCGATGCTTCCGGCCGTGCCGCTGTTCACGCTGGGTGGCTACATCCTGTCGGAGGGGGGCGCCAGCCAGCGGGTCACCCGCCTCTTCACCGCGGTCTTTGGCTGGATGCCGGGGGGGCTGGCGATCGTCACCACCTGCGTCCTCGCCTTCTTTACTCCCCTGACCGGCGCCTCGGGCGTCACCATCCTCTCCATGGGAGGGCTGCTCCTCCCGGTCCTGCTGCGGGCGCGTTACCCGGAGAGGTTTTCGATCGGGCTGGTGACGGCGTCGGGATCGATCGGACTTCTGCTGCCACCGAGCCTGCCGGTGATCCTTTACGCGGTGACGGCCCGCAACGTGTCGATCGTCGACCTGTTCATCGGCGGGCTGCTGCCGGGACTCCTGCTCATTCTTCTGGTGGCCGGCTGGGGAATGCGCCGGGGGTTGCTGAGCGGACAGCAGCGCACTCCGTTTCGCGCCGCGGAGGCCCGGGCCGCGATCT